>NZ_QROG01000015.1:0-49520 GCF_003474585.1 Collinsella sp. AF39-11AT
GCTCCTGTCGTTTCCGTGCCCCTGGATTGGGTCATAGTGTCTGTCGTGGCCGGGGAAGTGGGTCTTCCGTTCTTTTCACTAATCGATTGATTCGCTCCAGGAGGCTCGAGCCCGTGAGGGAGCGAGCGTTTGGGGCGTGGCTGTGGCGTTGTTTGCCGCGAATGTCCGCTTTGGGCGTATCATCGTGGGCATCTCGCAAAACCTCGTTGCAAGGGAGACTCATCCCATGGCTACAGAAAAGTCCTCGTCGCGCCCATGGATGTCCGATGCCGCGATCTATCAGATCTATCCGCGCTCGTTTAAGGATTCGACTGGTTCGGGTCTGGGCGATATCGCGGGCATTACCCAGCAGATGGACTATCTTGAGCAGCTGGGCATCGAGGCCATCTGGCTGAGCCCGTTTTACCCATCGCCTCTTGTCGATGGCGGCTATGATGTGGCGGACTACTGCGATGTCGACCCACGTCTCGGCTCGCTTGACGACTTCGATGACATGATCGCTGCGGCTCATGCGCACGGCATCAAGGTCATCGTCGACATCGTGCCCAACCATTCGTCCAACCAGCACCCCTGGTTCAAAGCCGCTCTTGCCGCCGGCCCCGGATCACCCGAGCGCGCCCGTTATATCTTCCGCGATGGTCGCGGCGAGCACGGCGAGCTGCCTCCCACCAATTGGAATGCCAACTTTGGCGGCCCCGCCTGGACGCGCGTCGCGGACGGTCAGTGGTATCTGCACATGTTTACGCCCGAGCAGCCGGACTTTGACTGGTCGTGTCCCGAGGTTCATGCGTTCTTTTGCGACGTCCTGGCGTTTTGGAGCGATCGAGGCGTCGATGGCTTTCGCATTGATGTGGCGCACGGTCTCGCCAAGGATCTCGACCGCGATGACCTCGACCGGTGGCATCTCGCCGAGGGCGATGACATGGTTGAGGACGGCACCCATCCGCTGTGGGACCGCAACGAGGTCCATGAGATCTATCGCGAGTGGCGCCGCGTGTTCGACCGTTATGATCCGCCGCGCAGCGCCGTTGCCGAGGCGTGGGTTCTGCCCGAGCGCCAGTATCTCTACGCACGCCCCAGCGAGCTTGGCCAGACATTCAACTTTGAGTTCGCCAAGGCCACTTGGACCTATGATGACATGCACGCTGCAATCGAGAAGGGCTTGAAGGCGGCTATCGAATCCAATTCTGCCTCGACCTGGGTACTCTCCAACCACGACGTGCCGCGCGTGGCGACACGCTATGCCCTGCCGCAAATCAAGGCGACGCGCTACCATCAGATTGCGCTCGACTGGCTCTTACGCGACGGGTCGTCTTATGACGAGGGCCGTGAACTCGGTGAGCGCCGCGCGCGGGCGGCCCTTTTGCTTGAGCTGGCGCTTCCGGGCTCGGCATACGTGTATCAGGGTGAGGAGCTCGGCCTTTTTGAGGTGGCCGATATCCCGTGGGTCGCACTCGAAGATCCTACTGCGACCAATACGCACGGACCGAAGCGCGAGAAGGGGCGCGACGGCTGCCGTGTGCCCCTGCCGTGGGTGGCAGCGGACGATCCCGTGCAGGGCGGATCGTTTGGGTTTTCACCGGCGGACGCCGATGCGGCGCCCCATCTGCCGCAGCCTGCATGGTTTTCCGATTACGCTGCCGATAGGGAAGAAGCGGACCCGACATCGATGCTTGCGCTCTATCGTGACGCCCTCTGGCTGCGGCGCAAGCTGCGCGGGCGCGCCAACGATCTTAAGTGGCTCGATCTTGACGGGCGCACCGGCCTTGCGGATGGTGCCGAGGGCGCTGAGGGCGGCGTCATCGCCTATCGCCGTGACAACGGCTGGGCGTGTGTGACGAACTTCGGTGCAGCACCCGTGGAGCTGCCGGCGGGCAGGGTCCTGCTCACCTCATCACCGCTTGCAGACGGCAAGCTCGCGCAGGACAGTTCTGCCTGGATCATGCTCGCTGAGTTGTAGGGGCCTCTTGCGGCGAGTTTGCGTTTGCCTGCGCTTTCCGTGGTGGCTGATGTCTTCGCGAGGTTCGCGAGGGTGTCGCAAAACTTTTCAAAAAAAGTTCTTGCATTTGGGTGGATTATCCCGTATATTAAATCCTCGCAGGCGGACATGGCTCAGTTGGTAGAGCACAACCTTGCCAAGGTTGGGGTCGCGGGTTCGAGCCCCGTTGTCCGCTCCATTTGGGCGTTTAGCTCAGGGGGAGAGCGCTTCCCTGACACGGAAGAGGTCAGAAGTTCAAATCTTCTAACGCCCACCAAATGTTCGCAGCTCAGAGGCTTAGCCTCTGAGCTGTTTTGTTTTGGTCGCCAAATCGCCGGCAAAAGGTACCTCGCTTCATGAAAGAGCGGTTCTGAACGTCAGTTTAGCCTTGTCATCTCAATCGAGTGGGGGTTGACCATTTTGAACATAACCGTGCATCTCGTTGACGTTTCTGCGATCGATCCCGGCGAGACCGTTGATATGGCATCAATCGCGGGACGTTATGCCTCGCGTGCCTCCAATGGAGATCTCCCCATTGCGTCTCGGAGGGAAGCTGCGGGCGTGGGTCTGCTGCTTCGCGACGCCCTGGGTGTCTTCGACGACACCCAGCTTGCGCGCTCTGCTTTCGGCAAGATCGAGCTTGCGGATGGGGAGGCCCCCTCTATTTCCATTTCACATGGCGGAAGCGTGGCCGTCCTCGCTGTTTCCGATGTTGCTCGGTCGGTCGGAGGACCTATTGGCGTGGATATCGAGGCGGTCGATGAGATTGTACCTATTGCGGTTGAGCGTATGGCGAGCTCAAGGGAACGGGCGTGGATTGACGCTGCGGCAGATTCGCAGGAACGCGCCTTTCGGCTGTGTCGGGTTTGGACGCGTATCGAAGCCGTCCTGAAGGCGGAGGGGTCCGGCTTTTCAATCGATCCCCGCAAAGACGGGTTGCCGAGCGGATGGTTTACTTCCTCGGTGGTGTTTGGCCAGTGTGTCATCTCTTGTGCAGCGCGTTCTATGCCCCATATCGCCATTGAGGAGCATGCCTTTCGGGTAGCATAGTAGCCAATCGCCAACAGGGGAGGCCTTCTATGTCACTGAACGCTAAAAACGATATTGCTTCGCGGATCGAAGGCGCCGTCTTTGAACTTATGGCGACAACGCCTGTGCAATCGATTAAGGTCACCGACGTACTCCGTCTTGCCCATACATCAAAATCAACCTTCTATCGTTGCTACCGCTCTGTCGATGATGTGGTCAAGCGCTTTGAAGATGAGCTGCTCCAGAACATGCAAGACATTAACGACGTTGCCCTTGAGGCTCGTTTTGGTGATGCGCAGCTTGATCCCACGCCCACGATGATCAAGCGCATGGAAATCCTCAAGGCCAATCGCTCGAAAGTCCTGGCGCTTAACAGCGATAACGGTGATCCCGTGTTTGCACACAAGGCAACGATCTTCATGCATGACTATTTTCGCGATCGTTTGCGGTCGACGTTTTCGGATGAGACGGACCTCGATCTGTATCTTGCTTTTGCGCTTGCGGGCCACCATAACCTCATCCAGTATTGGCTCGAAGTCCGGCCTGACCTTGAGGCACGAACCGTTGCCGCCGCGCTCAATCGCATGTTCTACGCACCGCTCTTTGTCGACGATACCTCGCGCCATTGGCACCCACGTATCCCCGATTTTGAAAAGCCACTCGGGTGAGCGGCTGTTTTTTAGGGATGAACGGTTGCGCATGCAGCGAACTCAAAGTGCTCCAACCCTATGAATCGGTTTTAAGCACGGTCATTTATCTGCTATTTGGAACGAAATTAAGCTATGCGTACCAAATGATGGGACATATAACGGCTTTTTGTCCCACAACACCAAATAAACCCCTCATAAACTAAAGCTACGTTCAAAAGAACCACTGCAGTAGTTCAACGTGTGACGGCACAGAAAAGCCGCGAGCGCTCTCTCACCTTCGCTCGCGGCCGGACTGCGCCATCACTCCGTACACCCTCACATGATTAGGATGTGATATTCAGTGGTTACGCTCGGAAAGAACATGCGCAGCGTCTCGATTGTAGGCGTAGGCTGCACCCCGTTCAAGGATTTTGAGGAGCATCCCGAGACCCAGGGCATTGGCGAGGGCGAGGCGTTTGGCTATGCTGCCCTCGAGGCAATTGCCGATGCCGGTCTTGAGCCCCGCGATATCGACTTTTTCTACCACGGCAGCGCCAATCCGTATCTTGTTGGCGATTGCATTACCCCCAACATGCAGGTTGCCGATTGGTTTGGCGTTCGCGCCAAGGGTTCCGTCCATCATTCCGAGGCTTGCTGCACGGGCTACGTCGCCCTTGAGCAGGCCGTGATGGCAGTCGCCTCCGGTGCCTACGATGTCGTCCTTACGGGTGCCTGCGATTTGGCTTCGACCCTTCCCGTTGAGCACATGCCCTCGCATATTCGCCAGGACTTTACGCTTGACGTCATGATTCCCTCGCTCGATAAGATCTATGACCGCGCGTATGGTCGCCCGCTCGATGGTGCCTTTGGCGTGTCGTTCGACAACTGGATCAACGAGTATTCGATGCAGTACGACCTTACTGCCGATCAGATCGATGACGCCCTGAACGGCCTTACCAAGAGCCTTCGCCGCGGTGCCGTCCTGAATCCCCTTGCCTGGTACGAGACCACGGTCGAGGAGGATGCGAAGGCGGCTGGGTTCGATACCGCCGACGAGTATCTCAAGAGCATGTACAACCCGCGCGTTACGCAGTACCTGCGCGTTACCGGCTTTGAGAAGAAATGCGACGGTGCCGCCGCTGTTGTCGTGATGCCCACGGAGAAGGCCAAGGCCATGGGTGTCCCGTATGCACCTATCGAGGTTCTGGGCACGGGCGCCTCTGCCGTCGAAGCCGGCCTGCTTCACAACGAGCACTGGGCTACCGAGCTTGCTGCCAAGCAGGTCTACGACCTTACCGGCGTGAGCCCCGATGAGATCGACCTGTTTATGTGCAATGACTTCTTCCTGGCTTCCGAGATCGTCTCGGCCGAGGAGTGCGGCTATATTCCGCGCGGCGAGGCTTGGAAGTATGCGATCGATGGCCGCACCGCTTTTGACGGCGATAAGCCCATCAACCCGCACGGTGGCCGTTGCAACTTCGGCCACGCTCATGGCGCATCCGGTATCGCCGATATCGTCGAGGCCGTCAAGCAGATGCGCGGCGTCGCCGGTGCAACCCAGATGAAGAAGATTCCTGAGACGGCCTTCCTGCGCGGTTTTGGCGGTTCTCAGAATGTGCGCTGCCAGATTCTTCGTACCGTCGCCTAAGCGACCGCGGTTTTCGATTTCCCATAAGGAGTATTCTCATGCAACTCAAAGATATGGAGCCCGTGGTCAAGAAGTTCTACACGGGTCTTGAAGAGGGCATCTATTGGGCACGTCAGTGCCCCGAGTGCGGAGCCGTCGAGTTTCCGCCTCACCTTGCCTGCAATGCCTGCGGCTACCACAAGACCGATTGGGTCCAGGTTTCCGGTCACGGCCATCTGATCGATTTTACCCTGCCTGGTCCGCAGAACGACAAGCCCTACCTCAAGGAGTATGGCAAGTACGCCTACGGCGCCGTCGATATTGACGAGGGTTCTCAGTACACCTACGTCATCTACGGCATTACCAAGAAGAAGGCCCCCGAGATCCGCGCCAAGCTCATGGCGGGCGAGACCGTTGGTGTCCATGCCAAGGTCATCGATCGACCGGGTTACAAAGAGCTCACGTTTGAGCTTGACGACTAGGTTTTCACCCTTTTAACAATTCGATTCCTCTCTTAGGCCACGGCGGGACCCGTGTCTCCAGCCCGCCGTGGCCGCCCCTCTTTTTATCTTAGAAAGGCACCATCATGAACGAAGAACTCACTCAGCAGATCTGCGATTTTGCCAAGTCCGCTTACAACTACGATGGCGATGTGACCCCCGAGACGACGTTTGAGACCCTGGGCAAGGGCTCGATGAAGATGATCGCCCTGACCTCCATGATCGAGAACGAGCTCGATGCCGAGGTCCCCGTTCGCGAGGTCATGGTCATGAAGACCATCGGCGAGCTTATCGAGCGCACTGCCGAAGAGATGGAGTAGCTGCCATGGACCTGATGCAGACCCTGCGCGAGCAGGCTGCCGCCAAGCCTATGCGCGTTGCTTTTCCCGAGGGCGAAAACGAGACCATGATGCAGGCGGTCGCAAAGATCGCCGCCGAGCATCTTGCCGAATGTGTGCTGGTCGGCGACGGCGGTAAGCTCAAGGAGCTTGCCGATGAGCGCGGCATCTCCCTTGACGGCATCGAGATTGTCGATGTGACCGACGAGGAGGCGAACGCTGCCTGCTGCGAGCGCTACCTTTCGCATCCGGATTGCAAGTTTAAGCCCAAGGGCGCCGCGCGCCGTATGGCGCGTCCGCTTGAGCGCGCCCTGATTTTGCAGGTGCTCGGCGATGTCGACGTAATGTTCGCCGGCATTGATAACGCCACGGGCGATATTATCCTGGCGGGTCAGACCATCGTCGGCCTTGCCGACGGGGTGGACACCGTGAGCTCGTGCGGTATCGCCGACATTCCCAACTGGAACGGCGGCGAAGGTGGCCTTTTGGCTTTTGGCGATTCCGCCGTTTGCGTCGACCCTACGAGCGAGGAACTTGCCTCGATCGCGATTTCGTCGAGCGAAACGGTGCGCTCGCTGACCGGATGGGATATCCGTTGCGCGCTGCTTTCGCATTCGACTGACGGCTCGATGGATAACGAACTCGTCGACAAAGTACGCCGCGCTCGCGAGATTGCCAACGATCGCCGTCCCGACCTTGCCATCGACGGCGAGTTCCAGTTTGACTCGGCGATTAACCCCAAGGTTGCGGCCAAGAAGGTACGTCGTGAGTCCGCTGTTGCGGGACAGGCCAACGTGGTCATCTGGCCTGATATCAACGTGGGCAATATCGGCGTCAAGATCATCCAGAACCTGACCGGCGCCAATGCTTACGGCCCCATGCTTCAGGGCTTCAAGAAGATCGTGTGCGATTGCTCGCGCTCTGCGCCCGTCGACGAGATCGTCGGCAACGTGGTGATGAGCTGCGTGCGCGCCCAGGCGCTTAAGGAGGCTTAAGATATGTCCGATAAAAAGACTCCCTGGCGCATCCTGGTAATCAACCCGGGTTCCACTTCCACGAAGGTGGGCGTTTTTGAGGGTGATGAGTGCAAGCTCAGCAAGAACGTTGCGCACGATGCGAAGGACCTCGCCCAGTTCGATGGGGTTTCGGCTCAGATGCCGTATCGCTGCGATCTGATTCTTGGAGCACTGGGGGAGGCGGGCCTGAAGCTCGAGGA
Source organism: Collinsella sp. AF39-11AT (assembly GCF_003474585.1). Lineage (NCBI taxonomy): Bacteria > Bacillati > Actinomycetota > Coriobacteriia > Coriobacteriales > Coriobacteriaceae > Collinsella > Collinsella sp. AF39-11AT. Next base: position 7,318 of record NZ_QROG01000015.1, read on the forward strand.
CTTTGATGCATTTGTCGGTCGCGGCGGCGGCTTGCTTTCGTTGCCCGGCGGCACGTATGCCATCAATGAGGTCATGCTCGAGCATGCCCGCATCGGTGCGAACGGCATTCAGCACCCGGCGCAGCTTGGCCCCCAGATTGCCCATGAGTTCGCTTCAAAGACGGGCAAGCCCTCTTTTGTGGTGAATCCTCCCGATACCGATGAGCTGTGCGACCTCGCACGTATGACGGGCATTAAGGGCGTGTATCGAAACGTGCACCTGCACGCCCTTAATCTTAAAGAGACCGCCATTCGTCACGCGGCAAAGCTCGGTCGCGCATATGACGAGTGTAACTTTATTGTTTGTCATATCGGCGGTGGCATTTCGATTTCCGCTCACCTTAAGGGCAAGATGGTCGACGGCAACGACATCGTCGGCGGCGAGGGCCCCATGGCGCCGACGCGCTGTGGCTCGGTCCCCGCAATCGAGGTCGCGAAGTATACGGCGGAACATGGTCTCGACGTTGCCCGCGCCCATTGCATGAAGACCGGTGGCTTCGTTGACCTTTTGGGTACGTCCGATGCCATCGAGGTGTGTGAACGTGCCGCTGCGGGCGATAAGGCTGCAGCACGCGCTTGGGATGCAATGGTTTACCAAATCTGCAAGTGGATTGGCGAGATGGCCTGCGTGCTGAAGGGCGACGTCGACGGCATCTTGCTCGGAGGCGGCATGGTCCACAGCAAGGAGCTCGTTGCCTCGATTGAGGAATGCTGCTCTTGGATCGCTCCCGTATCGGCTTATCCCGGCGAGTTTGAGCTCGAGGCGATGGCGTCTGGCGCCTGCCGCGTGCTCGATGGTGTCGAGGAAGCGCTCGTGTACAGCGGAGAACCCGTGTTCACCGGATTCAACGACTAATAGTGCTGTGTTTGGGGCGGCCGCTGGTGATGTCTGGCCGCTCCGACCCTTTTCTTTAAGTGTAAGGATGGATCATGGATAAAACCAAGATCAAGTACCTGGTGGGCATTTACGCAGCCGCCATGTGCATCATGGGCATGCTCGTGCCCGTTCCCATCGTGGCCTCTGTTGCGGCCGCGTTTCCCAACGAGAACATCGCTGCCGTTCAGATGATTATCGGCATCATCCCGTTGATGATGGCGTTGTCCGCCATGCTCGTCTCTTCACAGCTTGCCTCTCGCGTGTCCAAGAAGAAGACGACGCTCGTCGGTCACATTATCGTGATGCTGGCAGGCGCCTCGGTGCTGGTGTTCCACGACTCGCTCGGCCAAGTCTTAGCGGCTTCTGCTGTCATGGGCCTTGGTCTCGGTGCCGTGCAGAATTCAACGGACGCTCTTATCGCGGATTACTTTGGCGGAAAGCAGCGCTCGTTTGTCATGGGCATCTACTCCACTTTTGTTGCACTGGGCGGCATTATCTGGACGATGGTTTCCGGCATCTTGGGTTCTGCCGAGTGGTTCCACAGCTATGCGGCGTACTTCATCATGATCATTTTCATCGTAATCGAGGCTGTTTGCCTTCCTGAGGGTCATCTTGAGCCCAAGCGCGAGGTCAACGTGTTTGCCAATATGCCTAAAGAGGTCGCGATTATCACGCTCATGAGCTTTGTGTTCGTACTTACGTTCCAGCTCTTTAGCTCCAATGTCTCGCTGCTTGTCGTGGGCCGTGGCTTTGGCGGTACCGTGGAGGCCGGTCTTGCCTCTACCGTTATGACCGTTGCCGGTATTGCGGCTGGTCTTTTGGTCGGTCCGCTGTTTGCCAAGTTTAAGAACCTGGCTATGCCGATCGCGTGGGGCGTGACGCTCGTCGGCCTGGGCCTGACGCTGGTTGCGCCCGCCTTTATGGTGCTGTGCGTTGCGGGTTTTGTCGTTGCGCTGGGCAAGGAGACCTACGTGCCGCTGGAGGGCAATTTTGCCGCCGGCAACTCTGCCCCCGAGGGACGTGCGTTTAACCTCGCCATTGGCATGGCAGGTATCAACTTTGGCATGGCATTGTCTCCCATTGTGTTTGAGGCCGTGACGTCGCCGTTTGGTGCAACGATTGACCAGAAGTTCATCGCCGGCATGATCGTCTGTGCGGCTTGTGTCGTCTTTGGCGCCATTAAGTATCGCAAGCTCACCCCGGCCCAGCTTGCCGAGGCCGAGAAGATGGCGGCCGGCGGCGAGGCGGAGTAGCCGCTCGAGTAGTTGCTTTGCCGCACATCATGTTTTATCGGGGCCGCCGACATATGCCGGCGGCCCTCTTTCTATCAATGACTTTGAAAGGCTTACGGCTATGAAGTTACCTGTCAGGCGCGTTATCGGTATTCTCAACGGCTTCTTTAACCCGCTATTGCTCTGCGCGTTTCTCCCCATCATTGAAGGGGCGCCTGGCTTGGATCTGACGGGCCCCACGGGCTTTTGGGGACAACTCATCGTGGCCACGGTGATCGCCGAGGTTCTGAGCGCACTCCCGCTGTTTGGCAAAACGGTTGGTATGTGCCTGGACTTTTTTGGTTTTGAGCAGGGGAGTGCATCACACAAGATCGCCGGTACGGTCATCGGTGCCACGCTCCTTTTTATGGTGATCGGTTTTGGCGAGATTGCCTTCCAAGGAGGATTCGGAACGATTGAAGGCCGTACGTTCTTCGCGCGTTGGGCCGGCCTCGTCACAAAGGGATGGGCCTTTGTGGTTATCGCCGGCGTGCTGCTCGATCCCTTTACAGCGGCTCTCGGCCGCATGATGGTTCGCGAAGAGAGGTAATAGATCCTCGCCTATCGAATGCCGGCGGACGGGGCGCCGGGGCTGTAGTCTTCCGAGCGTTTACAGTCCTGTCGCTCCGTCCGCCGGCATTCGACCGCAACATGTTGGTCAAGCATAATCTTTTGGATTCTTTTGGCGTGAGCGGCTTGGTTTTGGTAGGATTTGTCAGCGGCGCGGTTGAGGGGGTTTCAAAACTGCCGTGCAGGTAGTCGAGCTGATAACGTTTTAGCACTCTGCCAAGAGCCCTTCATTTTTAATGCGTTTGCAAAATGACTAATTGCTTTGACCTGCTGAAACACTATATGTTGTGTTTGACCTAAAAAAAGAATACAGGATATAGATGCCTCTTTGTCGTATGATAGATGGCGGACAGAGAACGAAGACCTTAACTGCCTCTTTTGAACGTGTCCTTGAGCCGCTTGATCGGCTTCTGGGAATGTCCGCATGGAGGCTTATGGTTTATCGAGAACACAGATTGCGCGACGGCGCCGCAAGACAGGGACAGGCCCTGCCGGGCATCGTTTGGCTCTGAAGCGCAATGAGGCTACGATGCGAAAGAGGCAAGAGGATGAAGATCATCAAGCGCAGCGGCACCGAGGTTGTCTTTGACATCGATAAGATCGTCAATGCCATCCGCGCCGCCAACTTGGAGGTCGAGGAGAGCTCTCGTCTAACCGACCGCCAGGTGGTTTACGCGGCACAAAACGTCGCCGAGGCATGCGAGAACGCGGGCCACACCGTTTCGGTCGAGGAGATCCAGGATTTGGTCGAGGACGAGATCATGCGTCTCGACTGCTACGAGGTTGCTCGCCACTACATCATCTATCGCTATGTTCAGAGCCTGAAGCGCCAGAAGAACACGACCGACGACAAGATTCTGTCGCTGATCGAGTGCAATAACGAAGAGGTCAAGCAGGAGAACTCTAACAAGAACCCGACCGTCAATTCCGTCCAGCGTGACTATATGGCCGGCGAGATTTCCAAGGACCTGACTCAGCGTGTGCTGCTGCCCCAGGAGATCGTGGATGCCCACAATGAGGGCCTGATCCACTTCCACGATTCTGACTACTTTGCCCAGCACATGCATAACTGCGACCTGGTGAACCTGGAGGACATGCTCCAGAACGGCACCGTTATCTCGGGCACGCTGATCGAGAAGCCGCACAGCTTCTCGACTGCCTGCAACATCGCGACGCAGATTATCGCCCAGGTTGCTTCCTCCCAGTACGGCGGCCAGTCTATTTCGCTGACCCATCTTGCCCCGTTTGTTGAGGTGAGCCGTCAAAAGATTCGCGGCGAGGTTGCCCGCGAGCTCGAGGAGCTCGGTGTTTCGGCATCTGCCGAAAAGGTCCGTGAGGTCGTTGAGGACCGTCTGCGCGATGAGATCCGTCGCGGCGTCCAGACGATTCAGTATCAGGTCGTGACCCTTATGACCACCAATGGCCAGGCGCCGTTCGTGACGGTCTTTATGTATCTCAATGAGGCCCGTACGCCCCAGGAGAAGCACGACCTTGCCATGATCGTGGAGGAGACGCTTCGTCAACGCTATGAGGGCGTTAAGAACGAAGCCGGTGTGTGGATTACCCCGGCATTCCCCAAGCTTATCTATGTACTCGAGGACGATAACGTTCACGAGAATTCTCCGTACTTCTACCTGACCCAGCTGGCTGCCAAGTGCACCGCCAAGCGCATGGTGCCCGATTACATCTCCGAGAAGAAGATGCGCGAGCTCAAGCTGTCGAAGGGCGAGACCGCCGGCAACGGCGATTGCTACACCTGCATGGGTTGTCGCAGTTTCCTGACGCCCGACCGCTCGGGCAACGGCTTTAACAATGTTGCCAACGCGCTGAACTATGACCCGACCAAACCTAAGTACTATGGCCGCTTTAACCAGGGTGTTGTGACCATCAACCTGCCCGATGTCGCGCTGAGCTCGCATCAGGACATGGACAAGTTCTGGAAAATCTTCGACGAGCGCCTCGAGCTGTGCCACCGCGCCCTGCTGTGCCGTCATGAGCGCCTGATGGGCACGCTTTCGGATGCCGCGCCGATTCTTTGGCAGTATGGTGCCCTAGCGCGTCTGAAGAAGGGCGAGACGATCGATAAGTTGCTCGTGGGCGGATACTCTACCATCAGCCTTGGCTATGCCGGCCTGTATGAGTGCGTCAAGTACATGACGGGCCACAGCCACACCGAGAAGGAAGGCACGCCGTTTGCCATGGCCGTCATGCAGCGCATGAACGACAAGTGCGCGGAGTGGAAGGCCGAAAGCGATATCGATTTCTCGCTGTACGGTACGCCGTTGGAGTCGACGACCTACAAGTTCGCCAAGTGCCTGCAGCGTCGTTTTGGCATCATCCCGGGCGTGACGGACAAGGGCTACATCACCAACAGCTACCACGTCCACGTGTCCGAGGAGATCGACGCATTCGACAAGCTCAAGTTCGAGGGTATGTTCCAGCAACTTTCGCCGGGCGGTGCCATCTCCTACGTCGAGGTTCCCAACATGCAGGACAACCTCAAGGCTGTCATCCGCGTGATGCAGTACATCTACGACAACATCATGTACGCCGAGCTCAACACCAAGAGCGATTACTGCCAGGTGTGCGGCTACGACGGTGAGATCAAGATTGTCGAGGATGACGGCAAGCTGGTGTGGGAGTGCCCCAATTGCGGCAACCGCGATCAGGAGAAGATGAACGTCGCTCGTCGTACGTGCGGCTACATCGGTACCCAATTCTGGAACCAGGGCCGAACCGAGGAGATCCGCGACCGCGTGCTGCATCTCTAATAACCATCCCAGGCTGCCCCGTAGCGAGGCCCCGGACCTTTACTCGCTATTTCGGACAGTCCTGGCTCACGACGGAGGCGCCACTGGCGCCTCCTGTTCGTGCGGAACTCATATCGAGCAAAGGTCCGGGGCCTCGCTGCGGGACAGCCAAGGTGATGTAGCTGAGATGCGGCATGCGGTCTGCTCGCTCCTCGAAGTTCTTAGCGGAAATGAGTTGAGCTGCAATGACGATCTGCTTGCAATGGCGGCTGAGCTGCAGCTGAGTATTTATTGGACCTCGAACCCTATACTCGATGTTCGCTTCGTTCATTGAGTTACCCTTTGCATGAGGCCGGGACATATCGTCCCGCCCGCAGTTTCGCAGGCCGAAGGCCGAGAATGTTTGAGGACGGGATGATATGTCCCGGCCTCCCGGGAGAGTTACCTATGAACTACGCGAACATTAAGTATTTCGACATTGCTGATGGGGAAGGCGTTCGTACTTCTCTGTTTGTGAGCGGGTGCCGTCGTGGGTGCAAGAACTGCTTTAACTCTGTCGCGTGGGACTTTGCTGCGGGCGAGCTGTTCGATCGTGCCGTCGAGGACAAGATTATCGAGAGCCTCGACCATCCCTTTATTGACGGCCTGACGATTCTGGGCGGCGAGCCTATGGAACCTGAGAATCAGGCGGGGCTCGTTGAGTTTGTCGAGCGTGTTCGTGCCGCTTATCCTGCGGGGTCAGGAAAGACCATTTGGTGTTTTACTGGCGACGTGCTCGAGGAACTTATGCCGGGCGGTCGTCACCATACCGAAGTCACGGACCGTATCCTTGCCTGCCTCGATATGTTGGTGGACGGCCCGTTTGTTCAGGATCTGTACGATATCTCATTGCGTTTTAGGGGCTCGAGTAACCAGCGCGTGATCGATATGAACGCCACGCGCGACCGTGCTGAGCGCGAGGGCGTTGCGCTTTGTGATGCGGTTGAACTTTGGCGTGATGATCCGGTCTATTCGACCCATACTATGTAGCTTGTGGTCGATGCCGAAGGGCGTGGTACCATAGCGCGAACGTGAAATCGGAAAAGTGAGGCCCAGATGGTCGATCAGGAAAAAGTCGAGGCCGCCATTAAGCTGTTGCTTGAGGGCATAGGCGAGGACCCAACTCGTGAGGGCCTGCTGGAGACCCCGGCGCGCGTTGCCCGTATGTATGGCGAGATCGCCGGCGGTATGGAGCAGAGTGCCGAGGAGCACCTGTCCAAAACCTTTGCCGTCGCTTCGAACGATTTGGTTATCGAGCGCGACATCACGTTTTACTCGCTGTGCGAGCATCATCTGCTGCCGTTTTATGGCAAGGCTGCGATCGGCTATATCCCTAACGGTCGCGTGGCGGGTCTGTCTAAGCTCGCTCGCACGGTTGAGGTCTATGCCCGTCGTCTGCAGCTGCAGGAGCAGCTGTGTGCGCAGGTTGCCGACGCCCTCATGGATTATCTCGCTCCCCAGGGAGCGATTGTGCTCATGGAGGCTGAGCATATGTGCATGACCATGCGCGGCGTGCAAAAGCCCGGCACCAAGACCGTGACGCTCGCTCGCCGCGGCGTCTTTGAGACCGATCCCGCGCTCGAGGAGCGGTTCTTTAGGATGCTGGGCCGTTAACATGAGGGTCGTCAACGACTTTACATCGAAGACCGATGAGGGGACGTCGCGTCGCGGCTTTATGGCTTCGGGCCTGGCCCCTTTTGGTGCTATGCCTCGCATTGATTACATTTGTGCCAACGGGCTGTTCCGGCGGCACCTGGGTAACATTGCGCAGTTGGAATCGGGACGCATTTTCTGCCGCCACGGTATTGACCATCTGCTCGATGTCGCTCGCATTATGTGGATCAAGAATCTCGAGGAACAGCTCGAATTTGACCGCGAGGTCATCTACGCCACGGCACTTCTTCACGATATCGGCAAAGATGAACAGTACGAATCGGGTATATCCCATGATGTTGCAAGCGAACGCGTCGCTGATGCGATTCTCGGCGGCATGCCCGATGATGTGGCGTTTGAGCCGGCCGATGCCGCAGCCATTAAGACGGCCATTTTGGGCCATCGAAAGCTGCGCGTGAACAGCCAACCGCTTGAGCGTCTGCTCTATGCAGCCGACAAAGCGTCGCGCGCCTGCTTTGCATGCCCCGCGCGCAATGCTTGCAACTGGAGCGATGATAAAAAGAACCTGTCGATTCGCGTGTAGTTAGTTTGCGCGGTCGGGGTTCTAAACGAAGGAGACGATCGCGATGAGTAACAAGAAGCTGCCCGAGAGTGCAACCAAGACTGAAGGCGCCGAGCTCGCCCGCCGTGGAAGGGGCGAAATATCCACCGCAACGGCGGTGCCCCACGTGAGCTATGACGACTTGCGCCATGCCGACCGTATTGTCATTGACGGCCTAGAGGTTTTTGCCAACCATGGCGTGTATCCCGAGGAGAACGCGCTGGGTCAGAAGTTCATCGTGTCCTTGGTGCTCTATGCCGACCTGCGCGCAGCGGGGGAGCACGATGACTTGGACGCCTCGATTGACTACGGCTCGGTGTGCCACGATGTCGATGGCTATCTGCGCGAGCATACGTTTAAACTCATCGAGGCGGCAGCCGAGGGGACGGCCCAGATGCTGCTGCGCCGTTATCCCTCGCTGCTTGGTGTGCGCATAAAGCTCGATAAGCCGTGGGCTCCTGTTGGCCTGCCCCTGGCAAGCTGCGGTGTCGAGATCGAGCGCGTGCGCTAACCGGTTCTAATACGTCTCTACGGGAGGCTGCTTGAGCCGCTGCGACAGAGCTCTATTGTTGGGGCAGTGCGTGTCGAGCAGGGCGTGAAACCGCTGATTGTGGCTTGGCTCGAGCAAGTGGACGAGCTCGTGGGCGACAACCATGTCGAGGCATTCGACGGGGTAGGCGGCGAGCTCGCGCCCGATGCGAATGGCGCCGGATTTGGGCGTGCATGAGCCCCAACGCGTTTTCATGCTGCGTACGGAAATGCGGGAAACGGTGACGCCCATTGCGATTTCGTACGCGTGCACGATGTCGCGTAGCGCTGCGGTGACCTCGGATGCATAGAGTTGGTCGATGCGGGTCTGGAGTTCTTTGGGCGTTAGGCCGTCAAGGGCTGTGCGCTGCTTTGCCTGCGTGCGCCCACTTGGCTCATCGGTACCCATAAAACTTGCGAAGGTGGCCTGTTTGGGTCGCGATGCGGGTGATGCAAAGTTGTGATCGAGTGCATCCTGTACCGTAATGGGCTTGCCCCAAAGTGCAATGATGGACGAGGGACTGAGCGGCTCTCGCGCCGTCGCCTGACGCTGCTCACGCTGGGCAAGTCGGCTGATAATCCAGGCGCTGTTGCGCTTAACAAACGCTTCGATACGCTCGCGGCTGGCGCCGAGCGGTGCGCTGGCGTGGACCTCGCCGCTCGATGTGACGCGTAGGTTGAAGTTCTTGACGCGCTTTTTGGTAACGACGACAGGGATGGGCGTCCCATCCGGTCGGGATACGGAAATCGTAAACTGCTGCGTCAAAAGCGGTCCTTCAGATTGGGGACGGGCCGGCATGTCGACCGTTCGGCATGCCGGCCCGCTCAAGGGATGTGAAATTAATAGCGCTCGAAGAAGGCAAGCGCGTTGTCGCTGCAGAGCTTTTGCATCACGGTCTTGCCAAAGTGCTTGGAGAGCATGTTCTGGAACTCGGGCATCATGCTGGCATCGGAGAGGAAAGCGGGCACAGTGGCGCCGTCCCAGTCGCCGCCGAGCGCGATGACGTCCTCGCCGCCCAGGTCGAGCCAGTGCTCGATATGTGCCGCTAGCTGGTCGAAGGTGACGTCTGCGGCGGTCTTGTCGGTTGCGTCGTTGGAAAGGAACTCGCTGCAGTAGTTGAGGCCGACGATACCGCCCATGTCGCGAATGGTGCGGAACTGGTCGTCGGTGAGGTTGCGCTTGACGCCGCAAACCGCACGGGAGTTGGAGTGGCTGGCGACGAAGGGACGCGTGGCGTGGGCGACAACCTCGTCAAAGCACTCATCGTTGAGGTGGGAGACGTCAAGCACCATGCCGGCGTGCTCCATCTGCGTAAGTGCCTCGATGCCGGCGGCGGTGAGGTCGGCGTGGGTATCGTGTCCGCTTGCGAGCGGCCCCTGCGCGTTCCAGCTGAGTGACGACATGAGTACGCCCAAGCTCTTGAGCACCTCGATCAGCGCGGGGTCCTCGGCAAAGAACGTGGCGTTTTCGATGGTGTGGATGCAAGCGACCTTGCCGTCCTTGAGCGCGGGGCGGATGTCTGCGGCGCTGCGCACGTTGACCATACTGTCGTGGTTGAGCATTGCCTGGCCGCTCATATGCGCCATGATCTGCGCCTGGAAGCGCGCGGCGTGGGCGGTGGGAATCTCGTCGGGGACAAACGTGGCGAAGCACTGTGCCCATGGCGTGTTGCCGATCTTTGCGAGCGAGATGGCGCAGGCGTTACCCTCGATGAGGTCGAAATCCTGCGGATGCGTTTCGTCGCCGGGGAAATAACCGTCGGTACCGGCGGTAAAGCGCAGGTCGAGATCGAGTGTGGCCCAGCCGATGCGGTCGGCGGTGTCGCAGTGTAGGTCAAATACGGGATATGCCATGGTTCCTCCGGTTGCAGCGTTTCTTTGCAAACTGTCTTTGAATTGTATGACTAGGGTATAGTTAGCGCCATATGTTCATGGCGGTCCGCGTTGTGCGCCGCCCTTATCACGGAGGTTACCATGTCCAACCAGGGCAAGAAGGTCAAGACCCATTATCGCGGCACGCTCGACGACGGCACGCAGTTCGATAGCTCCTACGATCGCGGCGAGCCGCTGGAGTTCACCTGCGGCGCCGGTCAGATGATCAAGGGCTTCGACGCCGCTGTTGTCGACATGCAGGTGGGCGAGAAGAAGACCGTGCACATTCCTGCTGCCGATGCCTACGGCGAGCACAATCCCGAGATGGTTATTACCTTCCCGGCCGAACAGGTTCCCAACATCGAGCAGATCGAGAAGGGCATGAAGCTTTTCCTGTCCACGCCGAGCGGTATGCCCGTCCCCGCCGTGGTCATCGACGTAACGCCCGAGGCCGTGACGCTCGACGCCAACCACGAGCTGGCCGGCAAGGACCTCAACTTTGATATCGAGCTCGTCGAGGTCGAGGGTTAGAGTATGCCTGAACGCTTGGTTTCGACGACATGCTTGGGAAATCTCAACGATCCGTCCTATGAACTCCTGCTTCGCCGGAAGTTGGGCGGCGTCTTTGAAGTTGACGAGCTGCTGCTCGATTGGGACCAGGCTGATGTATGCGCGCTTGTGGGCGTGACGGAGCTGGGGCGCACGGTCGATGTTCGGCTGGATACTGCCGACGGCGGTCGTCTTGCCGACGGTGACGTGCTCGCTATCGACCATACGGGTGCGGTGCCCGTGGTGGTTGTCGTACGTCTGCGCGGCGCCGAGGTTTATTTGGTCGAAGTTGACCGCATGGACCCGATTGCGCTCGCGCATGCGTGCTGGGAGATCGGCAATATGCATACGCCGCTTTTCCGAGGCGATTCGGACGAGCATACCGTGCGCATGTATACGCCGGTGCAGCCTGTTTTGGGCCGCATGCTCCGGGGCGTCGAGGGCGTTCGGCTCTCGGTGGTTACCCGTGAACTCGATTCGGACCGGCGCTTTGCGTCGAATGCGGCGGATGCCGTTGTGAGTATGGCTCCAGACTTTACGATCGTAAAGAAGGCGCGCGGTTAACGTGCGTATAAGTAAGACGGACTTTGAGAGGCAACTATTCAAAGTCCGTCTTTCTGTTGATGAGATGCTGTGGGGGAAAGCATATGGGTCTTGAAGGAATCAAGCTGATTGCATGCGATTTGGACGGCACGTTGCTGCATCCGGGGGAGCGCGAGCCGCGTTCCGAGGCCTTTGAGCTCATCGATGAGCTGCATCGTCGCGGTATCGTGTTTATGCCGGCGAGCGGCCGTCAATATGCGAGCTTGCGCTATCTGTTTGCCCCGGTGGCCGATGAGCTCGCCTATGTATGCGAAAACGGAGCTCTGGTGATGAGCGAGGGACGCGCCGTTGTCAAGCGTTCCATGGAGCGTAGCCTTGCTATGGATATCGCGAATGCCGTGATTGCATATCCCCATGCCGACGTGACCCTTTCGTGTGAGGGGCACCTCTACACCATGAGCGGCAACGATGCGTTCGTCGATCATTTGCGCTATGAGGTCCACTGCGATGTGGCGGTGGTCGACCGTCCCGAGGACATCGAAGAGGACGTCATTAAGATTGCCTTCCAGACGCCCGAGGTGAATCAGCCGGCGGCGCTGGAGTATTTTGAGCGCCACTTTAGCGATCGAGTCGATGTCATGACATCGGGAACCGAATGGACGGACTTTATCGGCTTTGATTCGGGTAAGGGTTCCGCGCTTGCCGATTACGGTCGTGCCCTGGGTATTTCGCCCGATGAGATGATGGCGTTTGGCGATAACGAGAACGACCGCGACATGCTCAACGTAGTGGGCCATCCTTATCTAATGGAGAGCTGCAATCCCTCTATGCGTGGCATCAACGACCGCGTCCGCTATGTGTACACGGTCGAAGAAGAACTGCGTCGCCTGCTTGCCGAGTAGGCATGTCCCAAACATCTACCGGCAGTCGGGGCAGAGACCCTCGAAGATGGTGTAGTGCGACGTGACGTGCCAGCCGATTTGCTCGGATGCCTTGGCGTCGAGCTGGGCATCGAAGGGGAGTGGTATGTCGATGACGCGGCTGCACGAGGTGCAGATGATATGCGCATGCGGCTCGATCGTGCGATCGAAGCGGCTGCCGCCCGGCGTCTTGATGGAGAGAATCTCGCCGGCGTCGGCCAAGAGATTGAGGTTGCGGTAGACCGTGCCGCGGCTGATTTTGTCATCCTGCGCGCGCACGACGTTGTAGATTTCGTCGGCGGTGGGATGGTTATAGCTTTGGCGCACGGCGTCAAGAACCAGCTTTCGCTGCCTGGTATTCCTTCTTTGCACCGCCATGCGCCTCGCCTCTTTTCTATCAACGGTCGTAGGTAAATGATACCGTATTTAGCACACAATACTAATAACGAGGCGTGAAACCGTCTTCATTGGCAAGTGGGGCTCGGGCCTGGGCGTCTACGAGGCGAAAACGCGTTCCCATACGCTCGTAGGAGGCATGAAGCGCCTCGAGATGAGATAGGATATTTGCCGGAGCCCCCTGTATCTCCATCTCGACTGAGCCGTCTTCCATGTTACGCACCCAGCCGGTGAGCGCGCGTGCCTGCGCGAGGTTGGTGTTGGTAAAGCGAAAGCCAACGCCCTGGACTTGCCCCGCCCAGCGCAGGAAATAGCGCAGGGGAGTGTCTTGAGTGGCCTCGTCGCTTGCGAGCACAGTAAGCCTGCGGCGCAGCTCGAGCTCGACGTTTGATGGTTTTTGAGGCTCTCGACTGCCGCCGGTGACGCTGGAGAAGAACGTATCGAAGAGGCCCATAGCTATGCCTGCTTGCCTGCGTCGGCCGGGAAGGTTATGCCGGCCTGCTGGCGCACGGCATCCATGATGCGCAGTGAGACGAGTGTGACATCGCGGTAGTGGCCAAGCTCGTGGCGTCCCGCCGGGGTCTCCCAAATCTCTTCCTTAACGTTATCGATGCCGCCGATGGCGGTGATAAAGTCTGTGAGTTCGTATTCCATAGTGTTGCTCGATTTGGGCAGGTCGAGCACGCGGCCGTTGTCTCCCTGTTCGCGCGGTGCCTCGGTCGCCGAGCCGCGTACGACGTCGCCGCGATAGTCGATGCGGACGTTGCGGGGCGTGGACAGATGGTCGATCTGGATAGTGCCACGCTCGCCTTCGATCTGCGAGGGCAGCAGGTCATTCGTAATTTTGGAGTGCGCGAGCTCGACGGAGATACGGCCGCCGCCGTAGCTGGCGAGGATGGAACCGCAGCCATCGATGGGGCCGTGCGTGAGCCGTCGCGTGGTGGGATCGAGCAGAGTGGTCATGCTCGTAAGGCCGGAGGGCATGCCAAAGATCTCGACCATGGGCTCGACGGTATAGACGCCAATGTCCATGAGGGAACCCGATGCCATATTGCAGTCGAAGATATTGGTGGCGCGTCCCGCGAGAATCTCGTTGTAGCGCGAGGAATATTTGCCAAAGCGCAATGAGGCGCGGCGGATGGGGGCGATCTCGCCCAGGGCGTCCTCGATGGCGTGGAAGGCGGGATCGTGGAGGGGACGCATGGCCTCGAGGGCCACGACACCTGCTGCCTCGGCAGCGCGGAAGACTTCCAGCGCCTGCGCTTCGGTGGCGCAGAAGGGCTTCTCGACGATGACGTGCTTGCCACCGGCGATGCAGGCAAGGGCCTGCTCGTAGTGAAGTGCGTTGGGGCTGCCGATATAGACGGCGTCGACGTCGGCGGCTGCCGCAAGCTCATCGAGTGAGATAAAGTTTCGCTCGCCATCGCGCTCGGCGGTAAAGGCAGCACCGCGATTGGCATCGCGTGAAAGCGTGCCCACAAACGCGGCTTGGTCGTTGGCGTTGACGACTTGGATAAAGTCGTCGGTGATCATGGATGTGCCGATGGTCGCGATGCGCAGCATACGTCCCCCTTGCGTTGTTTGGTCTACAGGATGAGTGTAGCGCGTGGGGATATAAAGCTGTGCGAAAACGCTATTACAGGTCGCTCTCGTTAAAGCCGGTGTCGATATCGAGGTTGCTGCCGTCGGCCGCCGTGGTGGCGAGCTCATCGCAGCGCTCATTGAGCTCGTGGCCGGCGTGACCCTTAACCCAGATGAACTCAACCTTATGCTTGCTTTTGGCGGTGAGTAGGCGCTCCCACAGGTCGCGGTTCTTGACGGGCTGCTTGTTGGCGGTTTTCCACCCGCGCTTTTTCCAGCCGTCGATCCAGTGCTTCTTAAAGGCGTTGACGACGTACTGCGAATCGGAATGGACTTCGACCTCGCAGGGGCGGTTGAGTGCCTCGAGCGCCACGATAACGGCCATGAGCTCCATGCGGTTGTTGGTGGTCTTGGCGTAGCCGCGCGAGAGCTCGGAGGTAAAGGTCTTGCCGGCGGGGTTGGTGTATTTGAGCACGGCGCCGTAGCCGCCGCGTCCCGGATTTGATCGGGCCGAGCCGTCGGTATAGATGATGACCTTCACGGGTTTCCTTTCTTTGAGTGCATTTCATGTGAGTGACCATTGTAGCGCCATGCCCGCCGGGGGCCAGCAATCTACGATTTCTGCCCCGTCTTCCGACTGTTAGCTGGCATGGATGATGCGGTTGAGCTCGTCGAGGTATTGCTGCAAGAGGAGAGAGGGCTTGCGCTCGTCGTGCATGATGTAGCCAACGTGCATCGTTGGGGCGTCTGCTAACGGGATCGATGCCATGCCCCATTGCATTTCATTGGAGAGGACACCGGTCGACAGGGTGTAACCGTTCGACGTGATAAGTAAGTTGGTAAGTGTTCCGCGGTCCGATATTCGTATGTTGCGGTCGCAAGGGATATAGCTAAAAGGTTCCTCGGCGTAATAGAAGGAGTTTGAGGTTCCCTGCTCAAAGCTGTAGCGCGTATAGGGCGCGAGGTCGGCAAGGGACAGCTGAGGGCGGCGTGCGAGCGGGTGGCGTTCGCTGACGAATACGTGGACCGTCGCGTCGAATAGGGGATGGAAGCTTGCGCGGGCATCGGCGAAGGCCTTCTGCAGAACGCGGGCGTTAAAGTCATCCAGATACAGAATGCCGATATCGCTGCGAAACGCACGGACGTCATCGATGATCTGCGATGTGGTGGTCTCGCGCATGATGAACTCGAACTTGCTGTCGCGGCAGCGCTCGACCACGTTGACAAAGGCCTCGACCGAAAAGGCGTAGTGCTGGGCGGAAATGGCGAGGCGGGCTTGCGGGGTGCCGCCGTTCTCGTAGCGTGCCTCGAGCATGTCGGCCTGCTCTACGACCTGGCGCGCATAGCCCAAAAGCTCGGTGCCGTCGTTGGTGAGCGTGACGCCGCGGCTGGAGCGCGTAAAGATCTCCAGATGGAGTTCCTGTTCCAGGCTTTTGACGGCGTTTGAGATGTTGGACTGAGCGGTATAGAGGCGCTGAGCTGCGGCGTTGATTGAGCCGGACTCTGCCACGGCGATCAGAAAACGAAGCTGCTGAAGGGTCATCGACGCCATCCTTTCGATAGTTATCTATAAAACAGATAACAAGTTAGCGCTTTTTAGTGATTGACCGAGGAAGACAATGCCCGTACTATTCAAAACACACAAAGGCGGTAGGTTATTAAGCCGACTACGGAATCGGGACGCGAAAGGAGGCCCGCATATGAATTGCTTACCAAGACGAATGCCGGGCTCCTGTTTGCGCCCGTCGGCGTGATCAGGAGACAGCGACTTACTTCTCTCTTTTTACTTACTTTCGTTCGATCAAGGAGATCATCATGAGCCAGTTCATCAACAACCCCGAGCACACCTTTGGTTTCGATACCCTGCAGCTGCACGTTGGCCAGGAGAGTGCCGATCCCGCATCCGACTCCCGTGCCGTGCCTATCTACCAGACCACGAGCTATGTGTTCCGCAACTCCCAGCACGCCGCCGACCGCTTTGGTCTTGCCGACGCCGGTAACATCTACGGCCGTCTGACCAACTCCACCCAGGGCGTCTTCGAGGACCGTATCGCCGCGCTCGAGGGCGGCGTGGCAGGTCTTGCCGTCGCCTCCGGCGCTGCTGCCATCACCTATACCCTGCAGGCTCTTGCTCAGGCTGGTGACCACGTGGTGGCTCAGAAGACCATCTACGGTGGCTCCTACAACCTGCTGGAGCATACGCTCTCCCAGTTTGGCGTCGAGACCACGTTTGTCGATGCCCATAACCTGGAAGAGGTTGAGGGTGCCATCAAGGACAGCACCACGGTCATCTATCTCGAGACGCTCGGCAACCCCAACTCTGACATCCCCAACATCGACGCCATCTCCGAGATTGCCAAGAAGCACGGTCTGCCGGTTGTCGTCGACAACACCTTCGGCACCCCGTATCTGTTCCGTCCGCTGGAGCACGGCGCCAACATCGTCGTCCACTCCGCAACCAAGTTCATCGGCGGCCACGGTACCTCGCTGGGCGGTGTGATCGTCGACGGCGGTAACTTCGATTGGAAGGCGAGTGGCAAGTACGCCCAGATCGCTGAGCCCAACCCCTCCTACCATGGTGTTTCGTTTGCCGAGGCTGCCGGTCCCACCGCCTTCGCAACCTATGTCCGCGCTATCCTGCTGCGTGACGAGGGCGCCTGCATCAGCCCGTTCAACGCCTGGGTCCTGCTCCAGGGCACCGAGACTCTGTCGCTGCGCGTCGACCGTCATGTCGAGAACACCAAGAAGGTCGTTGAGTTCCTGGCTGGCGACAGCCACGTCGCCAAGGTGAATCACCCGAGCCTGCCTGAGCACCCCGATCACGAGCTCTATCAGAAGTACTTCCCCCGTGGCGGTGCTTCGATCTTTACCTTTGAGATTAAGGGTGGCCAGGAGGCTGCATGGAAGTTCATCGATCATCTGCAGGTGTTCTCGCTGCTCGCCAACGTGGCCGACGTCAAGTCGCTCGTCGTGCACCCGGCTACCACCACGCACTCCCAGCTCTCTGCCGAGGAGCTCGCCGAGCAGAACATCACGCCCTCCACGATCCGTCTTTCCATCGGTACCGAGAACGCCGAGGATATCATTTGGGATCTGAAGCAGGCCTTTGCCGCGCTGGACGAGTAAGGCGACTTGTGCAAGGACCCCTTGCGACTCGATAGGTATAACTGCATAAAATGCCTGCTCAAGGCGCCTGTGCGAACAATGGTTGCACAGGCGTCGTTTTTGCATAGAGAGGGTGCAAAAACAGGGTTTTTGACACGCTTTATGCAATCGAGATGTGGAAAACTCCTGTTGAGAGGATGTGAGTTTTACGCAATTGACGTGCGCCTTTTGAGTAAAACCGCAGGTCGCGATTTGCTCGGGGTACTATGCAGCGCGATTAAATCACACGCAGCTCAAACGCAGCAAAAACGCACTACGGAGGTTTCCAGCTACATGAGGATCGATTCACGAAAACCGAAAGCCGCCGCCCTTTCCGCCGCTCTGACCGTGGCACTTTTGGCGGGCGCCGGCGCAACTGATGCCCACGCGGCAACACTATCCGATACGGTCGGATCTGCGCCGTCCGAGGCGACGCTGGTGCAGCCCGTCGACTACCGCGGCGACGGTTATGGCTCTATGCAGGAGTGGAACGCCTCGATGGGGGCAAAGCGCGATTCCCTGGAGATGCGCGCTCAGATCATTATGAATATGTATGGCGACTATGCTACCGATGACGAGCGCGCTGTGTTGCAGGGTTGCATCGACGGTGCGGGTAGCCTGTTGACGATGGGGGAAGTCGACGCCAAGTCGACCGAGCTCGACGAGCTTCGCTCCACGCTTGAGGATGCCAAGCGCGAGGCGCTCGAGGCTGCCGCAGCCGAAGCCGAGGCCGCTGAGGCCGTTCAGGCTTCGTATTACAACGCCGGCTCCGGCTCGTCTTATACGTCTGCTGCGTATTACGCGAACGGCTCGGGTCTGACGCGCTCGAGCGGCGTCAATAACTATAACGGCCGCCGCGAGACTTATTACAGCAGCAACGTGTTGTATCACCACCGCACGGGCGAGTGGACGCAGGATTCCGAGGGCTTTTGGCGCGATTCCGATGGTTACTACGTCGTTGCCGCGGGCGATAAGGCCCAAGGCTCTACGTTTACCGGTTCCAAGGGCGAGTGCAAGGTCTATGACTCCGGCTGCGCTGCCGGAACCACCGACTACTACACTGGCTGGTAATCTGCCATAAGCCAATAGGACATGACGGGCGGGCGTCTTTACCGAGCCTTTGGGCAACGTAAGGGCGTTCGTTTTTTGTGCGTGCTTGAGTTAACAGAGCGCTTACCGTGGCAGTACGCCGCGCATATGGGCGCGGGGCACACTAGTTCATGAGAAATAAGGTCTTTCTCTTGGAGGAAGTGGTCTTGTGAACGCTCGAGATATCGCCGTTGCCGCCGTCGCATTGGTGCTTGGTTGCCTTGGTCCTACGGCCGCGCTCATTGCGGGCATGCAGGGGTCATGCGGGGCTGCTCCAATCGTGGTTGGCGCGCTGATTGCGGCCGCGCTGCTGGGAAGTGCGGGTGTAGTCCTTTGTCGCGACGATGAGGGCCAGGCCTCGGAGTCGCAGCTCTGACCGTCGGGACATCGACTACTGGTTATAGATGAAGATGAAAGCCGCCGTAAGGGGAGTGCCCTTGCGGCGGCTTTGCTGTTGAGTCTGTTGACGTGGTGAGTCGGGCGCTACCAGCTTGCCTCGATATCGCGAATGCGCTGATAGAGCCATTCGTTCTGCGGTGCCTGGATATCGTGCTTGGCCGCCAGACGGCAGATGGTGCCGGCGAACTCCTCGACCTCGGTTTTGCGCCGCGCGACGCGGTCTTGCGCCATCGAGGGCATGCCGGCGGGATCGATTCCTTCGATGAGGTGCACCATCTGCGTCAGGTCTGCCTCGGTCAGCTCAACGCCCTCGGCGTTGGCGACCGCAAGCGTTTCGCGCATGGCGGAAACAAGGCAGCGACGCTGCTCGGAGCCCGGCTCCGTGGCGCTTCCGTACGTGCCGCCGTAGGCCATGCAGGTCTGGTTGATGCCGTCGTTGAGCATGAGTTTGGCCCACATGCGGTGCGCAATGTCGCTCTCGACGGTGTGTGCGATGCCGCAGCGCGTGTAGAGCTCGTCGATTGCGGTGATGGCTGCGGGATCCGTACCGGCCGCCGCGCCAAAGCGGATTTCGCCCGTGTTGGTAAAGGTGAGCTCTCCGTTGAGAAACACAGCGTCCATGCCCTGGCAAATACCAAGAACGGTATGCTCCCAGCCAAAGCGCTCGGCAATCTTTTGCTCGCTCGTGATGCCGTTGCACAGCGAGGCGATGAGCGTATTGGGTCCCACGACGCGCTCCATAGTCTTGAGTGCTTGGTCGAGACCGGTGGTCTTGACCGTCAGGATGACCAGATCGGCGGGCGTTGCCTTGCTGGCGCGGACGGACTTGAGCGCACAGGGCTTGCCGTTGACGGTGAGCGCATCGTTTGCGTGACGCTCAAAACGGGCGTCATCCATAACGTATTCGACGGCGTCATTGCCGAGGGCCTTGGCAATCATGCTGCCGTAGAGCAGGCCGACGCCGCCCTTGCCGATAAAGGCGATCTTGTTGATCTGCATGCGAATCATCTCCCCATATAAAAGGCGCCCGCGTAAGGGGCGCCTGATGGATTGTATGCTGCCGGACCATGCTGCGTGCACCGGATGGCCGTATTTGTTTGTTGCTCCTTTCATCGGGCTTTTTGCTGATGTTAAAGCGGTGCCGTGACAGCTCGATTTCTGCTGCGTTACGATACGTTCTCGATTGCGATTCCACGATGTTTCGGCCGCGTGACCATTGTGTTTCGTCTTGCCGGGGCGCTGATGGCGAAAGGAGGGGCCGTGCAATACCGCGTTGACCCCAAAAGTGGTAACCGAATATCTGCTCTGGGTCTGGGCTGCATGAGATTTCCCGGTGCGCCGGGACACCCCGATGCGAAGACGGCCGATGCCATCATTTCCCGTGCGGTGGAACAGGGGATTAATTATCTGGATACTGCGTATCTTTATCCCGGTAACGAGGTGTGCGTGGGCGCCTCACTTGAGCGCTTGGGGCTGCGTGACCGGGTGTTGCTGGCGACTAAGTTGCCGCACGCTTCGTGCAAATGTGCGGAGGATTTCGACCGCTTTTTTGACGAGCAGCTGCACCGTTTGCGGACCGACCATATCGACTACTACCTTATGCACAACATCACCTCGCCCGCCCAGTGGGAGCGCGTGGTGGCGTTGGGCATCGAGGACTGGATTGCGCACCAAAAGGCTGCGGGGCGTATTCGCCAGATAGGTTTTTCGTATCACGGCAGTGCGGCGGACTTCCTCACGATGCTTGACGCGTATGACTGGGATTTTTGCCAGATCCAGTACAACTACGCTGGAGAGCGCTACCAAGCGGGGACGGCGGGACTCATGGCGGCTGCGGAGCGCGGGCTCGCGGTGTTTGTGATGGAGCCGCTGCTGGGCGGGCGTTTAGCGGGCAAGCTGCCGCCGCGGGCCCGCGCTGTGCTCGATGGCGCCCCTGACCCGCATTTGCGCACTCCTGCCGCCTGGGGCCTTTCGTGGGTGTGGAACCATCCTCAAGTCACGATGCTGCTTTCGGGCATGACCGATACCGCGCAGGTGGACGAGAACGCGGCATTGGCGGATCGCGCACTGCCGAATTCGATGACGACAGAGCAGCTCGATACCATCGCGCGTGTGCTGGGAGAGTTTGAGAAATCGAATCGCGTGCCCTGTACGGGCTGCGGCTACTGCATGCCGTGTCCCAAAGGCATCAATATCCCTGGGTGTTTCGCCGCCTACAACGCAAGCTATGCGCACAGCTGGTTTACGGGCCTGTCGCAGTATTTTACGGCGAGCGCGGTGCGGACGAGTGAGCCCAAGTTGGTGAGCAATTGCGTCAAATGCGGCAAATGCGCACGTCACTGCCCGCAGCACATCGATATTCCTGAGCGTCTCGACGATGTGCGCCGACGTTTCCAGCCTGGCCCCGTAACGGCCGCGCTTAAAGCCTTTTGCAAAACGCGTTCCTGATGCCCCTTTTATAAGTTGCGGTGGAATAGTTCCTGTTTGCGGCAGAATAGGGCATCGACAGGAACTATTTCACCGCAACTGATGAGGGGGAGCTGGAGATGCTGACGATTGGGTGTCATCTTTCGACGACGAAGGGCTATCGGGCGATGGGGGAGACGGCGCTATCCATTGGCGCCAACACCTTTGCATTCTTCACGCGCAACCCGCGCGGCGGCAAGGCGAAAGATCTTGACATGGATGACGTGGCGGCCCTGCGCGAGCTTATGGAGAAAAACGACTTTGGCCCGCTTGTGGCTCATGCCCCCTATTCCTACAACCCCTGTTCTGCCAAAGAGCGGGCACGCGAGTTTGCCTTGGAGGCAATGGCCGAGGACTTGCAGCGTCTGGAAGCGCTGCCCGGCAACTACTACAACTTCCACCCCGGCGCGCATGTGGGGCAGGGGACTGATGCCGGCATTCAGATGATCGTCGACACCTTGTGTCAGGTGATGTTTGAGGGGCAGCAGACGACGGTGCTGCTCGAGACCATGGCGGGAAAGGGTACCGAGGTGGGCCGTAGCTTTGAAGAGCTGGCGCGCATTATCGAGGGTGCTGCCGCCAGGCGTCCAGAGCTATCGGACAAGCTGGGCGTGTGTCTGGACACCTGCCATGTGAGCGATGCCGGCTACGACATCATCCATGATCTGGACGGCGTACTCGACGAGTTCGACCGCGTGGTGGGTATCGACCGCTTGCGTGCCGTACACATCAACGATTCGAAGAACCCCAGTGGTGCCCATAAAGATCGTCATGAGTGCATCGGCAAGGGCTACCTTGGCAGCGAGGAGTTTGGCGGCGGTATGCAGGTTATGCAGAATATTGTATCGAATGGCCGCTTGCGCGCATTGCCATTCATTTTGGAGACACCGAACGAACTTGCAGGTTATGCGGCTGAAATCAAACTGTTAAGGTCATTGCAGCAGTAATGACTGTCATAAAGTGGAGTGTTCCATTCACGTTATGGGTTTGTTTCAATCAGTTTTCTAATTGCGGATTCTTCCAAACGGGCGCATAATATCCAACAGTTTTTGCAGACCTCTGAATCAAACGGGGTCACCGGAAGGAGACTGATTATGAAGCTGAAGAAGCTTGGCGCATTTGCCGCCACGGGCGCCATGGCACTCGCCCTCGCACTGACGGGCTGCGGCTCGTCCAACGCCACCTCTGGTTCTGATGCCGGTTCCAGCAGCTCTGACGACGCTAAGGTCGAGAAGGTCGACGGCTCCAAGGAGTACGCGCTCGTCAAGGACGGTACGCTGACCGTCGGCACCTCTGCCGAGTACGCTCCGTTTGAGTACAAGGATGACAACGGCGATTATCAGGGCTTTGACCTTGAGCTTATCAAGGCTATCGGCGACAAGCTGGGCCTGGATGTCGAGTACGTCAACAATGACTTTGACACGCTGGTTCCGGGTGTCGCTTCGGGCGCCAAGTATGACGTTTCCATCGCGGCTATCACCGACACGCCCGAGCGTGAGAAGGAAGTCACTTTCTCCGATTCCTACTACATGGACGATCAGGCTATCGTGACCAAGGTCGATAACACCGACATCACGGCCGACAACTACAGCGAGAAGCTCAACAACGCCGACGCTACCATCATCGTCCAGTCTGGATCGACCGCCGAGGCCTTTGCTCAGGAAAACTTCCCCAAGGCTAAGATCGTTCCCTACAAGGACGCCACCGAGTGCTTCAGCGCCCTGCAGTCCGATAAGGGCGATGCCGTAGTCACCAACCGCTCCGTTGCCAGCCAGCTGACCGCCGAGCAGTTCAACACCTGCCAGACCATCAAGCAGGTCAGCACCGGCGAGGAGTACGCCATCGCCATCAACCAGGGCAACACCAAGCTCAAGGACGACATCAACCAGGCCATCAAGGACCTGACCGACGACGGTACCGTTGACGCCCTCATGGCTAAGTACAACATCAAGTAAATTAATGCTTGATTGCGCGCGGGCCCTTTCCGTTTTGCGGAGAGGGCCTTTGCGCCTCTCTTGACGGAGAGCGTTTCCGTCTCGTTTTGTCGGCAACTTCTACGATAGGAGCCACCTTGTCTCGACTGAACAAAGGGGCCACGGAGCAGCGTTTTTCACTGCCCGCCTTGCTCCAAAAGCTAGCCTGCGTCATGGCCGTGGCGCTCGCGCTGGTGTGCGCGGGGGCATATGCGCCCACGACCGCCCAGGCGCTTGAGACCGCAAAGATTACTGCCCGACCCAACACCGGTTCGGGCAGCGCTGTGGTCGGCGGCACCGAGACGCGCATTACCTGGGAAGTTCAGGCCGATGCCGACGAGGAGCTGAGCGGTCTATCGCTGACGTTTGTCGACGGCACGACGTTTGGTACCGATGACACGCGATTGACGATGCTCTCGGGCGAGGACCTCATGGACCGTACGCCCATGAAGCCTACGTGCAAGGTCGACGGCCAGACGCTCAAGATCGATTTTGGCGAGACGGCTCCGGCCGGCGGCTATTTCCGTGTCGAGGTCTACGGCGTGACCTTCCCCGTCGAGGGCGGCGACGAGGCTTTTAGCGGCACCTACACGTTGGCTGACGGTTCAACCAAGAAGATCTCCAAGATTCCTTCCGTCGAGATTAAGGGCGTGACGGCATTCGATAACTTCCTGGCCGACCTTAAGGAGCAGCCGTGGGTCGAGGCATGGAATTCCAACATGTTCCTTCGCCTGTTCCTGAACCCGGTCATTTTGGTTCAGAGCCTGCCGATCGTATTCAAAGGCTTCCTCATGTCGCTCTCGATCGTGCTCGTGGCATTTCCGTTGGCCATTCCCTTTGGCTTTGCCTTGTCACTCATGCGCATCTCCAAGTCGCGCATCCTGCGTTGCCTTGCCGGCATCTATGTGAATATCATCCGCGGTACGCCGGCGTTCCTGCAGATCTACATCGCGTTCTTTGGCCTGCCGCTGGCCGGCGTCAAGGTTGACGATTATGTGCTGGGCGTCATCGTCATGGCCATGAACTCGTCCGCCTACCTGTGCGAGATCTTCCGTGCCGGTATTCAGTCGATCCCCAAGGGCCAAAACGAGGCCGCGCGCTCGCTGGGCATGAATGCCTTCCAGACACTGCTCTACGTGATGATTCCGCAGACGTTCCGCAATGTCCTGCCTACGCTGACCAGTGAGTTCATCCTGCTTTACAAGGATACGTCGCTGCTCGCGGCCGTGGGCGTGGTCGAGATCGTCATGAACGCCCGTACCATCGTGGCCACGACGGGTTCCATTACGCCGTATGTGGTTGCCGCCCTGTTCTACCTGGTCATCACCCTGCCGCTTGCTCGCTTGGTGAGCGGTCTTGAGGCGAGGCTTCTGGGGACGGCCGAAACCAAGAAGAAGCGTCCCGCCAAGAGCGCTGGACAGGTCGTCGCGACGCCCGCCGACCACATCGCCGGTCTGTAAGGAGGTCCTATCATGAGCGAAACCAATAACTCGAACGAGGTCGTCGTCAGCATCAAGAACCTCCAGAAGGCCTTCGGCGATAACGTGGTCCTGCGCGATATCGATCTGGATGTGCACAAGGGCGAGGTCGTCGTAGTCCTGGGTCCTTCGGGCTCGGGCAAGTCGACGATGCTTCGCTGCATCAATCGTCTGGAGCATCCCACGAGCGGCTCGATCGTCGTTGAGGGCGTGGACGTTTACGCCAAGGGCGTCGACCTTAACAAGGTACGTACGCATCTGGGTATGGTGTTCCAGCAGTTCAATTTGTTCCCGCACCTGTCAGTCAAAAAGAACGTCATGCTCGCACAGCAAAAGGTACTCAAGCGCAGCAAGGAAGAGGCCGAGAAAATCGCTATCGAGGAGCTGACCAAGGTCGGTCTTGCCGAGCGCATCGACTTTATGCCGAGCCAGCTCTCGGGTGGCCAGCAGCAGCGCGTTGCCATCGCCCGCGCCCTGTCGATGAACCCTCACGTCATGCTCTTTGACGAGGCCACGTCGGCACTCGACCCCGAGCTGGTTCGCGACGTTCTTGGCGTTATGCGCGATCTTGCACGTGACGGTATGACCATGATCGTCGTGACGCATGAGATGGGCTTTGCCCGCGACGTCGCCGACCGCGTCGTCTTTATGGACGGCGGCGTTATCGTGGAAGAGGGTACGCCGAGCGAGGTCTTCGACCACCCCAAGAGCGAGCGCACCAAGGCGTTCTTGGGAAATATCTCGTAGCCGCTTTATATGACTGACATAACAGAAAACGGGAGCCGGATGTGATCCGGCTCCCGTTTTTGTTGGGATGCGAATGTGTTTTGGTGCAGAGCGCGTTATGGGCGGAGCTCATTGCCGCTAGGCGAGCTCGGCTCCAAGGGCGCGGCAGGCCGCCTCGCCCTCATCGTCGGGAGCGTCGTAGCAGATGACGGAATCGACGACGTTGACACCTGCCTCGTCGGCGTCGGCCTTCCAGTTGTCCATCCACTCGCCCTCGGCCCACGAATAGGAGCCAAAGAGGACGACCTTCTTGTCACCGAGGGTTTCCTTGACTTCGTCCCACATCGGCTGGAACTCATCGTACTCGAGTTCCTCGGAGCCCATGGCGGGGCAGCCGAAGGCAAAGGCGTCGTAGTCGGCGGCCTTATCTGCGGAGAAGTCGGCGCAGGGGATGACCTCTGCCTCGGTGCCGGCATCGGTTGCACCTTCGGCAACGAAGTTTGCCATGGCCTCGGTGTTGCCTGTACCACTCCAGTAGACGACTGCGATCTTGCTCATATGTTTTCCTTTCGGTTGTGCGGTGTGCGGCCGCGTTTTGTATGCTCTATCGGGTTGCCTGGACAAGTTGTCCCAGGGTGCAGCCCTGTTGATAGATGTACGTAAGGTATTGCGTGCATGCGCGATAGGAATCGAAGGTCGTGAGCGCCTGCTCAACGTTTGTGTATACCTTCCATGCGCCAAAGACCTTATAGTTTTCGCCGTGCTGGACGATAAACTGATGGACATCTTCGTAGGGATAGCCCAAAAAATAGCCAATTTCGTGGGGGAACTCGCACATGCACCCCGTATCGCAGTGCCTATTTCGCGCGAGTGCGCAGACGCTGCTGTCATAGGCGCTTTCTGCGGCATTGCTGCTTGCCAGCGTGATGCGCGCGGCGAGATGCACCAGGGATGCGGGCAGGTTGTGGACATCGTAACCTTCGGCGGTAAGCGCCGTCGTGGCGCGGGGGTCGGAGAGGTATCGCATGAGGTCCGCAGGGCGGTACACATAGATGAGCGCTCCGCAGGGGCGCCAGACCAAAACGCTCATATGGATCCCGAGTGGCTGGAGCTCGCGGTTGCATTGGGCAATGACCGCGAGCAGGCGAGAGCGTCGCTCTTCGATATGGGCGGCGCCGGGTTTTCCGCCTTGGTTGGCGTAAACGCCGGGATAGGTAAAGAGCGAGGCCGGCTTGATACCTGCGAGCGTAGGGGAGCAGTTGCGCACGACAGCCGTTTGGTATGTTGGGATGTCAATGGTTCGAGTCACGATGCTCCTTTCGGGTCCTCAGTTGTTAGCCTAGGAAAACTTATACACGAAAGTAAGCCAAGGTCAACAAAAAAGTTTGAAGCGGGAAACTAATTGACCGAACCGACACGAGTTTGGAGTAAGATGGGAACACCCCATGGGGGTATAGGTATAAGAGTTTGGAGAAAGGGGATCGCATGGAAGACTTGCTAAACCCTGCAAATATCATCGTGCTTGCCGCGATTGTCGTCGGCATGTTCTTTGGCCTGCGGCGTATTGTCGCTTCGACACACGGAAAGAGCTGCTGCAGCGATGGCACGAGCGGTAAGAAGGCCAAGAAGGTAGTGGTTGCGGATACCGATCCGTCCCACTACCCCTATAGCGATGAGCTGCTCATCGGCGGCATGAGCTGCGATGGCTGCGCTCAGAATGTGGCCAATGCCCTCAATGCGCTGAATGGTGTGTGGGCAACGGTAACGTACGCGGACCACACGGCGCGCGTGCGTTCGAAGCGTCCGATTGACCGCGAGGCACTCGAGACGGCGGTGAGAGGTGCGGGCTATTTCGTTATGAAAATGTAGATGCCGCCCTCTCCAATGGGTACCGGCCTCCTCCCCATTGGGGCTATCGACGTCCTAAAATTTGCGCAAAAAACAACTCGCGGATGTGGAGAAAGTGGAGTTTGGTGACGGTTCGCGCGGAATTCGTGACCAATCGAGCATTCGCTATCCCATAAGAAAAATTACAGGTGTAAATTTATATGCTGATTATTGCTGTGCCCAGATTGCAATTAAACGTGGACAGAGATGATGAATGCTAAAACTGGGCTTAAGGACAGGGGAGGCTATAGCCTTATGAGACGAGTGGGAACACTTGGCTTGGTGGCAGCGCTTGCCGCTATCTTGGTATCGCCGCTGCCGGCGCACGCCGAAGACGCTTCGGGTGCCGTTACCTACAATGCGGGAAATGGGTATTCCTTTGAGAAGCTCTCGCATCCTACGGTAGGAACGTCGCAGCCGGATGGCATCGTCGACTACCAGGGTGACGGTGCCGTTGCCGTTCCGGGCGCCGATGGTAACACGGCCAACAATGAAGGCGATCGCGGCCAGAGCTACACTTGGGCGGCTGCGAGCTATGGTGACTGGCTTTATGTGGGCACCTGCTATGCGGCGATGGGCAACACGCTGACGCTCATGAACGGCGTGCTGGGCGATTCCTTTGATGCCGAGACCATGCGCCTGACGCTGGAGGCCATGTTTAACGGCACCTTCTTCTATGGACAGCAGAAGGAGGACGGCACGGCCGACAAGGACAGCGGCGGCATCCTGGTCAAGATTAATACCAAGACCGGTGAGACCAAGCTGCTGCTCTCTGAATCGCTCAACGGCGTCGGTCCTTTGTTCCGCAATGCCGTGAGCTATAAGGGTAAGCTCTATTTCTGCGGCAGCGTCAGGACCAATGGCGGCAAAAGCGGCCTGCCTGCTGTATATGAGATCGATCCTAAGACGGATGAGTACAAAGTTGTCTATCAGGGCCTTTCGAGCATGCAGGATTACGGTGCTGCCTACAAGCAGGGCATTTCTACCGGTATCCGCGGCATGTGTGTCCATGATGGCCAGCTCGTCATCAGTAATGTGGGTAAAGACGCGGCCGGTAACTTTGTGTCGACAATCCTGACGTCGTCTGACCCGTCGAAGGGCCAGGACAGCTTCACCGAGATTGCCAACTCGGGCACGCTGTTTGGCTATCCGGCGATTCGCTATCAGGACAGCATCTACGGCGGCGCCATTTGGGATATGGTCTCGTACAATGGCCATCTCTATGCGACCATCTGCACCGGTACGCCCGAGAACGCTCCCGATGATAATTCCATGCAGTCGTTCGCCATGGTCCGTGGCGACAAGAACGCCGACGGCAGCTATTCGTGGACTCCCATTGTTGGCGATCAGGAGACGGACGGTGCAAAGTACTGCTTTGGCATCGATCCTGCCCGTACCCGTTCTGGCGCTGCTAACCTCATCGTCTACAACGACTACCTCTATATCGGTGAATACAACGACGAGGAGATTGCTCTCGAGCGCATCCTGTTCAACAAATCCAACACCGAAGAGGGCGGCAAGAACAGCATGGGTGGCGTTGACTGCTCGTTTGTGAATGCCAATCTTGAGCAGTCGGTCAACATCTATCGCATGGACAAGGACGAGAACATGGAGCTCGTCGTTGGCGATCGCACCGACATGTTCCCCGAGGGCGGTATTTCCGGCCTGACTTCGGGCTTTGGCCGAAACGAGAACCAGTACATTTGGCGCATGCAGAAGTTCGACGGCAAGCTGTATATCGGTACCTTTGATACCGCGAGCCTGCTTGAGCCGATCGGCCAGTTCTCCAATGGCGACATTATCGATATGACGCCCGAGGAGTGGGACTCTCAGGTTCAGCGCCTTAGGGACCTGCTCAATCACCTGCTCGACAAGAAATCGCCTGACGACCCCATCGTTCCCGTGAACACGCTTGCGGACGATGATTCAAACGAGGCCGTCGAGGTCGATGATTCGAACGAAGCTGCCGATGTCGATGACGAGAAGACTGAGGTTGCTAAGGGCTTTGGCGACCTGAGCGATGCGCTGGAGGATGCCACGGGCGATCTTTGCGATCAGGCCGCGACGATGTCCCAGGACTTTGAGGACGACGCCGCTTATGTCCAGAAGATCGATGGCGAGATCGCGTACTTCAAGTCCTTTGCCGACCAGTATCAGGACATGCTCGATAGCTATGAGAACCTGAAGCAGCAGTACGAGGATGCCTATGGCACCGAGCTGCCGAGCGATATTCAGGATGCGCTCGATAAGCTGCTGAGCGAGGATAACCTCAAGAAGCTGCAGAGCGTGCTTACGTGCATGTGTTACCTTCGCGATGCCGAGCGTGGCTTTGATATGTATGTGACCGAGGACGGCGTGAACTTTACGACGCTGACGACCAATGGCTTTAACGATCCGTATAACCATGGTCTGCGCACCTTTGCGGTGACCAACCAGGGTCTGTGCCTCGGTACCGCCAACCCGTTCAATGGCTGCCAGGTTTGGATCCAGCGCAAGGAGAATTCTGAGAATCCGATTGATCCCGGTACTCCGGATCCGACGGAGCCCACGGATCCCTCGCAGCCGGGTGGCGGCGATCAACCTGGTGGCAGCCAGACGGGCGGCAACGACCAGTCGAGCAGCACCACGACCACCGTCACGACGACCGCTAAGAAGACTCCGAAGGACGGCTCGCTGCCTCACGCTGGCGACTCGACCCTCACGCTGGTCTTGGGATTGCTGGTTGCAGCTGCCGCAGTACTTGGCATTGCTCTCGTCTTGCGTAAGCGTTCTCGTCGCTAGGCTCGACCACGCAGCTTGATGCCTTGGATATCGTCGAAGTTGATGGCGATATCCCTGAGTTTGAGCAGCTTGAATGCGGGTAATACTTCGTCGAGAATGCCCGTGCGGCTGCGATAGCCGTATGTATCGTAATAGGTGACACGAACCAAGTCGCCACGTTTGAGACCCTCGAGCTTTTTAGAAAGTACGAGGGCTTTTTCTTCCGTGAGCTCACGTTTTGACTCGACGGTGATTTCCTGCTTGCGCACGAGTTCGTAGTATCCCGTGAGGGCGGCAAAGGGCATAAACTGTGCGGCGCGGTTGGCGCGCACGGCACCGTTGGCAGTGAGGTTGGGGTCGGCGGCGCGGCGTCTGCCCTCGGGGTCCGCCAGGCGCTCGAAGGCGGTCGGCGGGCGCACGGGCTGCTGCTTGGGTTTAGGCACGATGTCCTCCAACTTGGCCGTTGCGTTCGCGCGCGGTGGCGCCGGCGGTAAAGCTTAATCCCTTGACGAGCGCGTTCTTGCCGTACTTGCCTTTCACGGCCAGGACGGCGCGCGCCAGGTCGCGCTCGCGCTCATCGGCCTCGATATCGCTGAACAGATCGATGGTGGCAAATTCCTCGGGCACAAGATTGCCAAATCCCAGGTTGATGCGCTTGACCGGTCGTTTGGGATCGACCGTTTGTGCCCAAAGGTCATCGAAATACCCCATGATTTTCTTAAACGAATTAGTGCGCTCGGGCAGCTTTCGCGAGGCGTTGGAGTGCGCAAAGAGTGCGGCATAGCCACCACGCGGTTTGCCGCCATGCTCTCCCACAAAGATGCCATCGATTGCCTGCGCTTCGCGCACCAGGCGACGCCTTTCGTCATCGCGCTGGACGGGCTTGGGAGCACGGGGCGCGAGCTCGGGGCCGTCGGTCGCTGCGGGCTCGATGCCCGAGGTGCTCGAGCGCAAGTGTCCGCAGCCGTCTATATACTGCGCCGTGCCGCTGGCGTTGAGCCGGCGTATGTCGGCGCGCTCGCTCGCGTAGCCCACAAAGAGCGAGATACTGTCGCAGACCACGTGCTTATCGACTAGATCCAACACGGCGTTGTCGACCATTTCGCGCAAGACGGTGTAGGCCTGCTCGTAGGCATAGCCCTTCGAGAGCACCTGTCCTGTGGTGGTCGAAGTTGCTTGCGGGCGATAGGCTTGGATATCGGCGATGGTTGTCGGCTCGCGCCCGAAGGCATGGTCGATGAGATATTCGGCATTGACGCCGAGCTCGTCGTAAAGCAGGTTTTCGTCGAGCGCCGCGACGCCCATCAGATCGTAGACGCCGTATTTCTCGAGGCGGGCTGCCACGCCGGGACCGATGCCCCAGATATCGGTGATGGGACGATGGGGCCAGATCTCCTTGCGAAAGGTCTCGTCGTCGAGTATGCCGATGCGGCTGGGTACGTGCTTGGCGGTAATGTCGAGCGCTACCTTGGCCTGGAATAGGTTGGGGCCGATGCCGACCGTCGCCGTGATGCCGGTGCGCGCGAGGACCTCGTCGCGCAGCGTGCAGGCGAACCCTTCCGCATCTGTGTGATAGAGGTCCAGATAGGGCGTCACGTCGATAAAGCACTCATCGATGGAGTAGACGTGCACGTCCTGGGGGCTGACGTATTCCAGATAGATACCGTAGATTTTCGCCGACACCTCCATGTAATGCTGCATGCGCGGTACGGCCGTGATGTAGTCGATGCCATCGGGAATTTCGAACAGACGGCAGCGATTGTGTATCCCGAGGTCCTTCATGGCCTGTGTGATGGCGAGGCAGATGGTCGTGCGCCCGCGCGATTCGTCGGCAACGACCAGGTTGGTGGTGAGCGGATCGAGCCCACGGTCGACGCACTCGACGCTGGCATAAAACGTCTTGAGGTCGATGCAGATATAGGTGTGCTGCTCGTGCGCCATCCGTGTCCTTTCATCAAACACATGTTCTTATCGAATACCTGTTCGATAATACCCGCTCGTCCGGACATCGTCAAAACCTGTCAAAAAGGGACTGGTTTGTTTTGGTCGGTCATGAATCGGGTTTTAACGCAGCTCTAAAGAGTGCGAAACAGCTCGGAAAACCTCGCTTCGTAGCATGAGGCTAACGATTGATACCACCATAAAGCACGGAAGGGTTGTGGGGATAATGGTCAACTATGGGTTTGGTATGCCGACGCGCTTGGTTGCGGATGGGGATGTGGCTCGCTGGTGCGGGCGATTGGTTGCCCACTATGGCGGCACCAAGGCACTGGTCGTGCTGGGAGGCGACAAGCACACGCGTGATGAGCTCGTTTCGGCGGCGCTGGGCTCGGTTGATCGCGCCCTGCTCGAGCGCGTGCTTTTCCGCTGCGGCTCGGTTGAAGGCGACGGAGGAGACGAGCTGATCGACGAAGCCGTGGCCCTGGCGACCGACGAAGGCGTGGACTTTGTCTTGGCGATTGGCGATGCCGATACTGCCGGCTTTGCGCGCGAGCTCGCCCGTCGCATGGCGGCGCTCGATGTCGGCGAAGACGGTTTTGTCCCTTATGGATGTATCGTCTCGGAGGGCAAGGTGCCTGCCGTCGTGGGGGCCGGCGAGGTTCCCGTTTTTGCCATCATCGCGCCCGAACTGCTGGAGGGCATCGGGTCTCCTCTGCGTGAGTTGCTCGGTAGCGTCTGCGCTGCGGCCTAATATTTGGCATAAAGGGATAGGTTATTTTTGATTGGTAAAGCGTTTGACCTGCCAAATTAAACCTGTCCCTTTTTGGTCGGTTGCCGTTTGGGGGCCGATTGGCAACGCTCGCTGATTATAGTCTTGACCTGCGCTAGAATAGTGGCATCTGAATGTCCGGGCGCATGGAGGCGTGCGCCCGTATGCTGAGGAGGACTCTATGGCAACTGTTGCCGCACCTATCGATGCTACGTCGACTGCCGCTTGGAAGGCGCTCGAGGCCCATCAGGAGAAGCTCGAGGCCGAGGGTATCGACCTCAAGGCCTGGTTCGCCGCCGATGCCGAGCGCGTGAACAAGCTGAGCTTTGACGCCGGTGACCTGCACTTCGACCTGTCCAAGAACCTGGTGACTGATGAGACCGTCAAGCTGCTGTGCGATCTTGCCCGCGAGGTGAAGCTCGAGGAGCGCCGCGACGCCATGTTCTCCGGCGAGCACATCAACACCACCGAGGACCGCGCCGTCCTGCACACCGCGCTGCGCCGCCCGGCAAGCGAGAAGGGCCAGCTCATCGTCGACGGCCAGGACGTCGTCGCCGACGTGCACGAGGTTCTCGACCGCATGTATGCCTTCGCCGAGCGCGTGCGCTCCGGTGAGTGGAAGGGTGTTACCGGCAAAAAGATCGAGCACCTGGTGTCCATCGGCATCGGCGGCTCCGATCTGGGCCCGGTCATGGCCTACGAGGCCCTGCGTCCCTACGCCGACGCCGGTATTGACTGCCGCTACATCTCCAACATCGACCCCAACGATCAGGCAGAGAAGCTCAAGGGCCTCGATCCCGAGACCACGCTCGTGATTATCGTCTCCAAGACTTTCACCACGCTCGAGACCCTCACCAACGCTCGTGAGGTCAAGACCTGGATGCTCGAGCAGCTCAAGGCTCAGGGTGCCATCGACGGCTCCGATGAGCAGAACGCCGAGGCCGTGGCCAAGCACTTTGTCGCCGTTTCCACCGCACTCGAGAAGGTCGAGGCCTTCGGCATCGACCCCGCCAACGCTTTTGGTTTCTGGAACTGGGTCGGCGGCCGCTACTCTGTCGACTCCGCCGTGGGCCTGTCGCTGATCGTCGTGCTCGGCCCCGAGCGCTTCCAGCAGTTCCTTGAGGGCTTCCACGCCATCGACGAGTACTTCTGCAACACCCCGCTCGAGAACAACGCCGTCGCGCTGATGGGCCTGCTCAACGTCTGGTACGTCAACTTCTTCGGTTCCAAGAGCCACGCCGTGCTGCCGTACTGCCAGTATCTGCACCGCTTCCCGGCCTACCTGCAACAGCTCACCATGGAGTCCAACGGCAAGCACGTCCGCTGGGACGGCAGCGCTGTGACCTCCGATACCGGTGAGATCTTCTGGGGCGAGCCCGGTACCAACGGTCAGCACGCCTTCTACCAGCTGCTGCACCAGGGCACCGTGGTGGTCCCGGCCGACTTTATCGCTTTCGCCAACACTGCCAACCCCGCAACCGACAGCGGCCAGGACGTCCACGAGCTGTTCCTGGGCAACTTCCTGGCCCAGACCAAGGCGCTCGCCTTTGGTAAGACGGCCGACGAGGTTCGTGCCGAGGGCACGCCCGAGCGGATCGTCCCGGCCCGCTGCTTTGAGGGCAACCGTCCGACGACCTCGATCTTCGGCGACACGCTGACCCCGTTCGCACTCGGCGAGCTCATCGCCCTGTACGAGCACATCACGTTTGTCGAGGGCACGGTCTGGGGCATCGACTCCTACGACCAGTGGGGCGTCGAGCTGGGCAAGCAGCTTGCCAAGCAGATCACCCCGGCCTTCCACGACGACGCCGCCAAGGCCGAGCAGGACGCTTCGACCCAGGCGCTCATCGAGTTCTATCGCGCTCATCGCAAGTAGTCTTTACGGCTGAGTTGGCTTATGGCTGAAAGGGGCCCGTATCCGTTGGGATACGGGCCCCTTGCTATTTGGATAGGATGGAATGTATCGGGAGGCGCCTCGACGGGCATCGCAATCGTCGAAGGCGCGCCGTTCATGTTTGGGACAATATGACATTTTTCCCGTTGCAAACAGCGCCGCCGTGGGTGTTCTGTATGATGGCTCAGACAAGGTTGTTCAATGACAGGGAGGCATATATGGCAATCAAAGCCATCGCAATGGATATCGACGGTACGCTCACCAACGATCAAAAGGTCATCAGCCCGCGTACGCGCGAGAAGCTGCTCGCGACGCAGGAGTCGGGCATTAAGCTCATCTTGGCTTCGGGCCGTCCCGCATGGGGGTTGCACGCCTTGGCGCAGGAGCTCGACCTTCAAAACCATGACGGTCTGCTAGTTGCCTTTAATGGCGCGCATGTGGTCGACGCTCAGACCGATGAGGTCCTTTTTGACCAGGCCATGCCGGCTGACGAGCTGCACCGTCTGATTGATCATCTGCGCAATTTCGACGTGATCCCTATGATTTCGCTCGGTCGCGATTTGCACGTCGAGGACTCGTACCATTGCATGATCACGCTGCCTGACGGCTTGCAGAAGAATATCGTCAAGTATGAGCGCGATGCGTGCGATCTTAAGATTCGCGAGGTCGAGAGCTTGCATGAGGTCGTGGACACTTATCCCGTGGACAAGCTGCTGACGGCGGGTGATCCGACCTACCTGCAGGCGCATTACGAGGAGATGTATGCGCCCTTTACCCAGACGCTTTCGGGCATGTTTACGGCCGACTGGTACTTTGAGTACACGGCGCCCGGTATCGATAAGGCCCGTGCGCTCGAGGGTGCCCTGCCCAAGCTCGGCATCGATGCCAGTGAGGTCGTATCGTTTGGCGACGGCCAGAACGACAAGTCCATGATTGAGTGGGCCGGCACCGGTGTTGCCATGGGCAACGCCGTCGATGAGGTTAAGGCCGTGGCCCAGATGGTGACCGCCAACAACAACGAAGACGGTATCGCGGTAGCACTTGACCAACTGCTGGGTTAGAATCGCCGATAGTGTATGGTTCGGGCGTCCGCTTGCGGGCGCCCTTTTGTTAGGGAGGGTGCCGTGTCTGCATTTCCGTTCGACGCCGTTATCTTTGACATGGATGGCGTCATCGTCGATACCGAGTATTACTACCTGGGGGAGACCGCCGCGTTTGCCAAGGAGCTTGGGCTGAATCTAACCCAAGAGGAGCTAAACGGGCAGGTTGGCACCTCACATCAGTTCTTCCTGCATATGCTGGTCGATTGGTTTGAGCGCGCCGGTAGGGGGCATTTCACTGGCGAGGAAGCGTTGGCCCGTTGGGACGAGTGGGCGCATAAGCGCCCGCGCGACTATCAGGCTTTGATCAACCCGGGTGCCGTTGATACGATTCGAGAGCTGCCGCGCCGCGGCGTCCGTGTGGCGCTGGCGAGTTCGTCTCCCATGGTCAGCATCGAAGAGGTGCTCCATGCATGCGGACTGTCGGACGCCTTTGAGTACGTGGTGAGCGGCGAGCAGTTTAAGGAGAGTAAGCCCGAGCCCGACATCTACCTGCATGCGCTGGATCTGTTGGGGCTGCCTGCGGACCGTTGCTGCTGCGTTGAGGATTCGGTGCCTGGTATCACTGCCGGCAAACGCGCGGGGTTAACGGTGATTGCCAAGCGCGAGGAGCGGTTTGGCTTTAGCCAGGATGCCGCGGACAAGATCATCGACCAGCTGCCGGAACTGCTTGAGCTTTCTTAGGGGGTCTGTTGGAGGCTCTTTAGGGGTTCGTGGACAAAAAATGCCAAATATGAGTACTGTCACTAATTTAGTAACAGGGAAATTATGCTTTTAAGGCCCTGGTTGAGCGCCTGGGGGCGATTATAACCTGTTAAATATGGCTTTAGCCATGCTAAAACGCCTTGATAATGAACAGCTGTACATTATCAAGGCGTTCTTTTGTCACAATATAATGCTACTAGCTTTGCAGCAGTACTCATATTTGGCGTTTTTTGCCCACCGGGGTCAGTTGAAGTCAAATATGGAGTGCGAATTTCCTAAAACGGTTGATTCGACGCTCTCCTCGGCGCAGTTTTTAAGTTCGGCGATGTGCAGGGAGGCGCTTTTTAGCGATGTGATGAGCTGTCGCGCGCTTGCATCTGCTTGCGGTTCGGCTGGAGCGTCGGTTTCGAGCAGCAGACGGTCGAGTGGGATCTGTCGGGCGTATTCACGACCGCGCTTGGTAGCGAGCATCCGCTCGTTCACGGAAAAATAGCAGCCTGCGTTTCGCGCACGGTCGAACTCGTTCGAGGTGCCGCTAAACCAGTGGAAGATGATGGCGGGGGAGTTGGGGCTTGGGGTGAGTAATCCATATGACTCAAGGGCGTCCAGTACGGTTCCTGCCGAACGAACAGCGTGAATTGATATCACGCGCCCGGCAAGAGGATAGTGCACGAGTGCATTACAGAGCTGGTCGAGCGCCTGTGTTTGTAGCGGCTCGCTTCCGGCACAGCGCGCGGAAAAGTCGAGTCCGACCTCGCCGATAAAGCGCTCTTGTGCGGCGACCTTGCAAAGCAGATTGATTTCGGCGGCACCGCATCGTCCGTCGGCGAGCCACCAGGGATGGAGGCCGATGCCGGCAAAGATGTTTGAACGGCTACGGGCGCGCTTGTTGGCGCTTGCGAAGTCGCGCGGATCGACGCCGCAGTCAAAGAGACCCATGCCCAGCGCCGTCGCCTCGTCGGCAACGGCGTCCGGGCGAGCCATTAAATCGAGATGGCAGTGCGCGTCAAATAACTGCGGTGTCATTGCGGCACATCTCGTTAATCTAGGCGCTGGCCGTCGGCGCGCACGCGCTCGCACCCGCGCCCACTGATCTGGCGTATAACCTCGCCGGCGATCATCTGGCCCATGATGGGCGGCATAAAGCTCGCGGTTCCCAGCTCGGTGCGCTCGTGGATGTTGGAAGGGTCGCGGGGCTGGGTTTTAACCGATTCCTCGCAGCTAAACAGCACGTGCAGGCTCTTGATGCCGCGCTTTTTGCACTCTTTGCGCATGATGCGGCTCATGGGGTCGCGCACGGTGTCAAAGATATCGGCAAAACGCAAGCATTCGGGATGCAGCTTGTTGGCCCCGCCCATAGAGCTAACCAAACGAATGTCGTGATCTTGAGCATATTTGGCAATGGTGAGCTTGGCCGAGATGGTGTCGATGGCGTCGACGACGTAGTCGAGCTTGCCGCCCGTCTGCTCCAAAACGCCCGCGAAGAAATCATCGATGTTGTCGCTCAGCAGGTATTCGGTACGTTTGATAACGGTGGCGGCAGGATTGATATCGTGGATCATGGCTTCCATAACATCGACCTTGCGCTTGCCGATGGTGCTGTGAAAGGCGATGGCCTGGCGATTGATATTGCTGGGCGCGATGATGTCCTTGTCCAGAATTACAAAATGACCAATGCCGCCGCGGGCGAGTGCCTCGCAGCAGTTGGAGCCCACACCTCCGCAGCCGAGTACCAGCACCGTGGCATCGGCGAGCTTGTCGAGTGCCTCGCGGCCCATGATGATCTCGAGCTTGGCATCGCGCGTCTCGTTGGGAGTTGCGGCTGTGGTTTCGGTCATAGACATCCTCCGATGGGGAAGCGAATCGTGTTTTAGCTATCGCCATTATAGGTATTATCGCGATTCCATTTGAGCCCTAGGGGCTTGTTGAAATGAGGCAGTGATTCGCATAAGATGAAGCAGATGGCACCCGTTGCAGCGGGTTGGCCAACTCCCAAACACGTTTGTAGCGTGAGAAGTGGCCGTCTTCGCATTACGCGGGGGCGGCTATTTCATTCGACCTCCAATGTGGATGCCGAGCTCCACAGCCGCGATTACAAGCAACAACAACGTCAGGACATCGTTAATACTCATAGTCCATCTCCTTCTTGGGAAGAGGGAGCTGGCCCATCTGCTTCTGGACCCATTGTATCTAAAAACGAACGAATGTTCTATACATAACATTGCTATTAGATAATTAGACAAACATCTAAATATCGAGTATAGTGTGCGCGTCGTGAGAGATAGTGAGAGGAGGTCTTATGCCGGGAGAGGGTTTTAAGGCGCTTGCCGATCCAACGCGACGGCGCATTTTGGAGTTGCTGCGCGAGGGCAATTGCACGGCGGGGGAGCTTGCCGAGCATTTCGATATCAGTAAGCCGTCGCTAAGCCATCACTTGGCGACGCTCAAAAATGCCGGGTTGGTGACCGACGAGCGCCATGGCCAAAACATCGTATACAGCTTAAACACCACCGTCATGCAGGATTTAATTGGCTGGTTTATGGGCTTTACAAACACTGAAGGTGATAAGGATGAATAACGAAAACAAGGGCATTCACCCCACGGGGGTATCATCGCGCGTGTGGATTGCGCTGGTCGCTCTGTGCGTCGCCAATGTCGTAGCGCACCTCATGGTGATGCCGAGCTTGCCTGCGCAGATTCCCACGCACTGGGGCGCGAACGGCGCCGTCGACGGTTGGGGTCCTAGCTGGATGGCCTCCGCGCTCGGCGCGCTGCCTCTGGCGCTTCTCGCAATGTTCTGCGTGGTGCCGTGCATCGACCCCAAAGGCGAGGCATATCGAACCTCGGGCAAGTTCTATCAGGGCTTCGTAATCGCCTTCACCTTGTTCATGTGCGCCATAAGCTGGCTGGGAGAGCTTACGGTCTGGGGCGTGGTGCCGGCGGTCGGTTCGGTCAACGTGCTGATTTCCGGTGCTATCGGTTTGCTGTTCATCGGCGTAGGCAACTACTTGCCGCGTGTGAAGCAGAACTATACGCTCGGTATCAAGACGCCTTGGGCGCTTGCCGATCCCGAGAACTGGCGCCGTACGCAGCGTTTTGGCGGCGCCTGCTTTATGGTGCTGGGTGTTGGTTTGATTGTGATGGGCGTGGCGGGTAGCGTGCTTTCGAGTGAAGTCGTCGCCGCGGTGATTGCGGTTCTGGCGTTTGGTTCAGCTGGAGCTGCCTACGTCTATTCGTATCTGCTGTGGCGCAAATCGCAGCGAGCCGCTCGTTAAGGTTGCGGAAAACTAGCGTACGCAGTTCATAGTATGTTCCGGGGGACTTTTCCCAGGTAGTATTAGGGGGTGTGGGCAACCATGCCCCTTTTTATTAGAACGCGCGGATTGCCTCTCCGATTTTCCATCACGGGGAGGATCAGAAGATTTCCGCAGCTAGATAAGGAGAAGCTGACATTGGCTGAGTTCATTTATCAGATGTATCAGGCTCGCAAGGCCCATGGCGACAAGGTGATTCTTGACGACGTGACCCTGAGCTTCTATCCCGGTGCCAAGATCGGCGTTGTGGGTCCCAACGGCATGGGTAAGTCGACCCTGCTCAAGATCATGGCCGGTATCGAGGAGGTCTCAAACGGCGATGCCAGGCTCACCCCCGGCTACACCGTGGGTATCCTGCAGCAGGAACCGCCGCTCGACGACGACAAGACCGTCATCGAGAACGTGCGCATGGCGTTTGGCGATATGATCGCCAAGGTCGATCGCTTCAACAAGATCGGCGAGGAGATGTGCGACCCGGACTGCGACATGGACGCCCTCATGGCAGAGATGGGCAAGCTCCAGGACGAGATTGACGCCGCCGACGGCTGGGATATCGATTCCAAACTCGGCCAGGCCATGGACGCTCTGCAGCTGCCCGATTCCGACATGCCGGTCAACGTGCTTTCCGGCGGCGAGCGCCGCCGTGTGGCCCTGTGCAAGCTGCTGCTCGAGGCTCCCGACCTTCTGCTGCTCGACGAGCCCACGAACCACCTGGACGCTGAGTCGATCCTGTGGCTCGAGCACTTCCTGCACAACTACCAGGGCGCGGTCCTTGCCGTCACGCACGACCGCTACTTCCTGGACAACGTCGCCGAGTGGATCTGCGAGGTCGATCGCGGCCACCTTTACCCCTACAAGGGCAACTACTCCACCTATCTGGAGACCAAGGCTGCGCGTATCGAGGCCCAGGGCAACCGCGACGCCAAGCTCGCCAAGCGCATGGAGGCCGAGCTTGAGTGGGTGCGTAGCTCGCCCAAGGCTCGCCAGGCCAAGAACAAGG
Source organism: Collinsella sp. AF39-11AT (assembly GCF_003474585.1). NCBI lineage: Bacteria > Bacillati > Actinomycetota > Coriobacteriia > Coriobacteriales > Coriobacteriaceae > Collinsella > Collinsella sp. AF39-11AT. Next base: position 48,113 of record NZ_QROG01000015.1, read on the forward strand.
CCCGTCTGGCTCGCTACGAGGAGATGGAGGCCGAGGCCCGCGCAAGCCAGAAGCTCGACTGGACCGACATTCGCATCCCTGTGGGCCCGCGTTTGGGCAACAAGGTGCTCGAGGCCCATCATCTGCACAAGGAGTTCGATGGCCGCGTGCTCATCGATGACCTTTCGTTCACCCTGCCGCGCAACGGCATCGTGGGCGTCATCGGCCCCAACGGTGTCGGTAAGACCACGCTGTTCAAGACGATTGTGGGTCTGGAGCCGCTGACTTCGGGCGAGCTTGAGGTGGGCGAGACCGTCAAGATCTCCTATGTCGACCAGAACCGTTCCGGCATCGACCCCGATAAGAACCTATGGGAGGTCGTCTCGGACGGCCTGGACCACATGATGGTCGGCGAGACCGAGGTTCCGAGCCGCGCTTATGTGGCGAGCTTTGGCTTTAAGGGCCAGGACCAGCAGAAGCGCGCTGGCGTACTTTCCGGTGGCGAGCGCAACCGTCTGAACCTGGCGCTCACGCTCAAGCAGGGCGGCAACCTGCTGCTCCTCGACGAGCCTACGAACGACCTTGACGTCGAGACGCTGTCCTCGCTTGAAGCGGCGCTGCTCGAGTTCCCGGGCTGCTCGGTGGTCATTAGCCACGACCGTATGTTCCTGGACCGCGTCGCCACGCACATCCTGGCGTGGGAGGGCACCGACGAGAATCCGGGCAACTGGTATTGGTTCGAGGGCAACTTCGAGGCCTATCAGGCCAACCGTATCGAGCGCCTGGGCGAGGACGCAGCCCAGCCGCATCGTATTCACCGCAAGCTGACGCGCGATTAGTAGCAAGTAGAAAGGCCGCCAGCAAGGGCGGCCTTTCTTGTAGCAATTGCACTGCAGCTATGCCCTGGCTGCTGGTTTGATTCATAATCAAAGTCATCTCTTTGGGATTAAAGCCCGTTTTTGCTATGAGTGATTTTCTAATTCCGTTTAAAACGTAAAGACGTATTGGGCTACAAGGACATAAGCAAAGCATAAGCAAATCGAATTGAAATATAACCAGTGCTGTAACGTTACAAAAAAGGTTATAGAATAGGAGTATCTTATAAGTCGCTCCTCTAGAAAGAAGAACATATGCTTTCGCGTCGTCGTTTTCTGCAACTTGTCGCGTCTTCAATTGTCGCCTTAGCCGCACGTCCGAAAGAGGTTTTTGCTTCGACGGGCAATATTGATGGTGAGCAGATACAATTTACTTCAGAAATTGCGCAAGAGCTTGCCGATAAATATATAAAGGGACTCCTCGGCTCTTCGTATACGCCCTCTGACCCTATTCCTTTTGTAGACGTTGATGGGTCCCCGCTTGGCTACATTGTTCCGGTTGTGACAGGTTGATTTTCAATCTCAACGCAACAGCCTGAACGGACCCCGCGTTT
>NZ_QROG01000016.1:0-27512 GCF_003474585.1 Collinsella sp. AF39-11AT
GAGAGCACATTAAGTGCTCTCCGGCTCGTGCGGAACTCGCGATCGACTTCATATGCCGCCGGGCGACCGGGGCGAACGCGGGTCCCTAGGTTTTCAAAAAAGCGGTCGGCGCGCAGGTGCGCCGACCGCCGATATATGGGGTCTGATGTTTTTGACCGGAGAGGACTACTTACTCGTCGAGGAGATCCTCTGGCATGTCGTTGCCGTCGCCTAGGTCGACTGGGGCCTCTTCGGTATCGGCTGCGGCCTCGGCGCCTTCGCCTTCGGGTTTTTCCTTGGCTGCCGTCATGCGGGCTACGGCGCAGATGCGGTCGTTGTTGTCGACGGTCATCATCTTGACGCCCTGGGTGGCGCGGCCGGTCTGGCTGATCTCGTCGGTCTTGACGCGAATGACCGTCGCGCCTTCCGTCACGATGAACAGCTCGTGCTGCGGGCCCACCGTCTTCATGGCCGCGAGGTTGCCCTTACGCTCGGTCATTTGGATGGTGTAGACGCCCTGGCCGCCGCGATTCTGCTCCGGGTAGTCCGCGACCGGCGTGCGCTTGCCGTAGCCGCGCTCGGTGATGACGAATAAATCACCGTTGCCGTTAGTGACTTCCATGCCCAGAACGCTCACGCCGTCCTTCATGCCGATACCGCGAACGCCGCTGGTATCGCGGCCGGTGGCGCGCACCTGCTCCTCGGAGAACATGATCGCCTTGCCCGCGGTGGTGGCCAGGATAATCTTGTCGCCCTCGCGCACGCGGCGCACGTTCAGCAGCGCGTCGTCGTCACGCAGGTTGATAGCGATCAGGCCGTCACGACGGCTGCGGTCATACGCACTCATCACGGTCTTCTTGACCATGCCGCTCTTGGTGGCAAACATCAGGTATTCGTCGGCCGGGAACTCGCGGCAGCTGATGACGCTCGCGATCTTCTCGCCGTCCTCAAAGGGCAGCAGGTTGACGATCGCGGTACCGCGCGCCTGGCGCGTACCCACCGGCAGCTCGTGCACCTTCAGGCGATAGACCTTGCCCTTGCTCGAGAAGAACAGCACGTACTCGTGCGTGGATGCGATAAACATCTCGTCGATGACGTCGTCCTCTTTAAGGTTGACGCCCGACACGCCCTTGCCGCCGCGCTTCTGGGCGCGGTAGGCAGCCACCGGGATACGCTTAACGTAGCCGGTATGGGTAATGGTCACAACCATATCCTCGTCGGCGATGAGGTCCTCGACATCCAGGTCCTTCTCGACATGGCTGATCTCGGTGCGGCGTTTGTCGCCGAACTTCTTCGAGATCTCGCGCATCTCCTCCTTGATGACGCCCAGGATTTTCTCCTCATGCGCCAGCAGGTCCTCGTAGTAGGCGATGGCGCGGCGCAGGCCGTCCAACTCTTCCTGGATCTTGTCGCGCTCCAGGCCGGTCAGGCGACGCAGCTTCATCTCGAGGATGGCCGTGGTCTGCTCGGGCGTAAAGCCAAAGCGCTCGATCAGGCGGCTGCTGGCCTCGGAGTCGGTCTGCGAGGAGCGGATGATGCTAATGACCTCATCGATATGGTCAAGGGCCATCAAGTAGCCCTCGAGGATATGCGCGCGGGCCTGGGCCTTCTTAAGGTCGAAGCGGGTACGGCGGGTGACGACGTCGACCTGGTGGTCGATGTAGTGCTGCAACATCTCGCGCAGGCTCAGGCATTTGGGAACGCCGTTGACGAGTGCCAGGTTGTTGGCGCCAAAGGTCGTCTGCAGCGAGGTGTACTTATACAGGTTGTTGAGCACGACCTGTGGAATGACGCCCTTCTTGAGCTCGATGACCAGACGGATGCCCTTCTGGTTGGACTCATCGCGCATATCCGAGATGCCCTCGATGCGCTTGTCGTTGACGAGCTGGGCGATCTTCTCCTGCAGGGTGCCCTTGTTGACCATGTAGGGAATCTCGGTAAAGACCAGGCGGCTGCGACCGGTCTTGGTGGACTCCACATGTGCCTTGGCACGCACGGTAATGGAGCCGCGGCCGGTCTCGTAGCTCTGCTTAATGCCGGCGCTGCCCATGATGATGGCGCCGGTGGGGAAGTCCGGACCGGGCATGATTTGCATGAGCTCGTCGACGGTGGCGTCGGGGTTGTCGATCAGGTAGCAGGTGGCCTCGATCGCCTCGGTGAGGTTATGCGGGGCGATGTTGGTGGCCATGCCGACGGCGATGCCCTGGCTGCCGTTGACCAGCAGGTTGGGGAAGCGCGCGGGCAGCGCCACGGGCTCGGCGAGTGATTCGTCGTAGTTGGGCTGCCAGTCGACGGTGTCCTTCTGCAAGTCACGCAGCAGTTCCATGGCGGGCTTGGCCAGGCGGCTCTCGGTGTAACGCATGGCCGCCGCGCCGTCGCCATCGATGTTGCCGAAGTTGCCGTGACCGTCGATGAGCGGCGTGCGCATGGAGAACCACTGCGCCAGGCGGACCATGGCCTCATAGACCGCGAAATCGCCATGCGGGTGGTACTTACCGATAACTTCGCCGACCGTCCAGGCCGACTTCTTGTGTGGGCGGTTGGGATAGATGCCGCTCTCGTTCATCGCGTACAGGATGCGGCGGTGCACCGGCTTTAAGCCGTCGCGCACGTCCGGCAGGGCGCGGGCCGTGATGACCGACATCGAATACTCGATGAACGACTGCTTCATCTCACGGCCGAACTCCGAAATCTGGAGCTGGCCGCCGTTGATATCCTCGCCGGCCGAGGTGCCACGGTCGACTTCGCCAAAGCTCTCCTCGAGCTCGGCGTCGTCGTCCTCTTCCTCATCATCATCGGCATCGGGGTTATAGGCGTCCGGATCGCCGTCCTCGCCCTGCTCAGCACGGGCAAGCAGGCGCTTCAGATCATCGGGCATACCGGCGTCGCCGGCCTCGTCCACACCCTCGTTATTGTTGATATCGTCTGCCACGTTACCTCCTCATGGTTTGCGTGGTCCACTAGTTTCCCCACCACGGAGACGGCTTTTCCAGGTGCCGCAGATTCGCCCGAAAGAGGAGGGAAGCGTACTTGGGTACGCGACCGACGATTGAGGGTGAAGGTGCGGTGGCTGGGAAAGCCGCAGGGATTAGGCGTCTAAGAATCGTGCGTCATGCGCGTGCTTTTCAATATATTCGCGGCGATAGCCGACTTCGGAACCCATCAGCTCGCGCACGGCGCGGTCCGCCACCACGGCGTCCTCGATCGACACGCGCTGCAGAATGCGGGTCTTGGGGTCCATCGTCGTCGAGGCAAGCTGCTTGGGGTCCATCTCGCCCAGGCCCTTGTAGCGCTGGACGGTATAGCCCTTGCGCTTTTTGGTGATCTTGCCGTCCTTGGCCTTGCCGTCCTCGTCGTTATCGTCGGGGTTCAGGCCCAGACTCTGGATGGTGTCGCGCAGGATCTCGTCTTCGGGCTGGCGTCCATTGGGATACACGTAGTGGATCTTGTTGCGCACCTTAATGCCAAAGATGGGCGGGCAGGCAACATAGACGTAGCCGGCATCGATCAGCGGACGCATGTACTTGTAGAAGAACGTCAGCAGCAGGATGCGGATATGCGCACCGTCGACGTCTGCATCGGTCATGATGATGATCTTGTGGTAGCGCGCCTTGGTGATATCGAAGTCGCCACCGGCGCCGGCACTCGTCGTGACGCCGCAGCCGATCGCGGTAATCAGCGACTGGATGGTGTCACTCGAGAACGCGCGATGGTCACCAACGCGCTCGACGTTCAAAATCTTGCCGCGCAGGGGCAGAATCGCCTGGATGTCTCGGCGACGGCCGTCCTTGGCCGAACCGCCTGCCGAGTCGCCCTCTACGATGAAGAGCTCGGTCAGCTCGGCATCGCGCACCGAGCAGTCAGCGAGCTTACCGGGCAGGGACGCCGTCTCGAGCAGGCTCTTGCGGCGGGTCGCCTCGCGCGCCTTGCGGGCGGCATTGCGCGCCTTGCAGGCCTGTTGCGCCTTCTTGACGATCTCGCGGGCGGGCTTGGGATGCTCCTCCAAGTAATCGGCGAGGCCGTCGGTCACAATCTTGAGCGTGAGCGCTCGCATATAGGAGCTGCCGAGCTTTGCCTTGGTCTGGCCCTCAAACTGCGGATCGGGCAGCTTGACCGAGATAACGGCCGAAAGGCCCTCGCGCACATCGTCGCCGGTCAGGTTGGCGTCTTTTTCCTTGAGCAGGTTCTGCTTGCGCGCGTAATCGTTGATCACGCGGGTGAGCGCGGTACGGAAGCCCTCAAGGTGCATGCCGCCTTCGGGGGTGTAGATGTCGTTGGCAAACGACATGACGTTCTCGCCGTAGCCGCTATTCCACTGCAGGGAAACCTCGACCTCGCCCATCTTGGCCACAGGCGCGTCCGGGTCCGATTTGCCCTCGATGTAGATGGGCTCCTTAAAGGCCTCGGGGACGTCCTTGCCCTCGTTGAGGAACTTGACGAAGTCGATGATGCCGCCCTCGTAGCAAAACTCCTCCTCGTGGGGAGTCGCTTCGCGCTCGTCGGTCAGCACGATTTTGAGGTTCTTATTGAGGAACGCCGTCTCCTGCAGACGGTTATGCAGCGTATCGAAATCGTAGATGCAGGTCTCGAAGATCTCGTCGTCGGGCCAGAAGGTGACGGTGGTGCCCGTCGAATCCGAGGTGCCCACGACCTCCATCTTCTTGACGGTCTTGCCGCGCGAGAACTCCATCTCGTAGGTGTTGCCATCGCGACGAACCTGAACGACCACGCGCTTGGACAGTGCGTTGACGACGGAGATGCCCACGCCGTGCAGGCCGCCCGAGACCTTATAGGCCGAGTTATCGAACTTACCGCCGGCGTGCAAGATCGTCATGACGACCTCGAGCGTCGGGATCTTTTTAACAGGGTGCTCGTCGACGGGGATGCCGCGCCCGTTGTCGACGACCGTGATGGAGTTGTCGGCGTGAACCGTCACCTGGATCTCGGTGCAGAAACCGGCCATGGCCTCGTCGACGGAGTTGTCAACGATCTCCCACACCAGGTGATGCAGACCGCTGGCGCTCGTCGAGCCGATATACATGCCCGGGCGCTTACGAACGGCCTCGAGACCTTCGAGAATCTTAATCTCGCCGCCATCGTAATCGTTTTCGTTTGCCACACGTCCTCCTTCAGTCAAGAAAATGTGTACAGCCTTACTAGTTTATCGTAAAAAAATACCCTCGGGAACGAGGGTATTTGGCTCTACAAGGCCACCAGATGCGATTTAAGGCTCTTTTTTGCTTTGCACGCCCTTGGCCCACTCGGCACTGGCTCTCATGGCGTTCTCGAGGGCCTCGCGCAGTTTTTGGTCTTCGATGGGCGCCACTTGGCGCTCAATCTCGGTGCGCTCGGCATCGCTGAGGTCGGCGTGTGGGGCCGGCGGGCGCTCGGTCGTCGCTGGGCGAAGGCGCTCCTTGGCGGCGGACGGCATGTGACCGGGCGCGGTGGTTTTGAACACCAGGCCGTCCACATGCGCGCCGGCGCGCTCCATGCGCGCGCGGACGATCTCGCGCAACAACGTCATTTCCTGCGTCCACGAGGGCGAGTCGAGATATACCAGCAGCTCATTGGACTCGGGCAGGTAGCGCAGGCCCGTCACATGCCGCCCCTCGCGCGTGCCCGAGCACACCGCGTTCCACGCGCGATAGACCGCGCGCGACTCCTCGGCGGCCTCCATCTGCGCACGGCGCTCAGGGGTCGCAGCCGCCAGGATGCGCTGGCGCTCTGCGTTCAAAAAGCCACTGAAGGCGACCGTTTCGCTCTCGCGCTCGTAATTAGCACGTCTCACCCATGCTCACCACCTTGGCTCGATCAAGCAGGTCATCGGTAAAGTACCCCAGGTTGGTCGTGGTTATGACCGTCTGGATATCATCGCCGATCAGCCGCAGGAAAGCGCCGCGACGCTCGCCGTCGAGCTCGCTCATCACGTCGTCCAAAAGCAGCAGCGGGGCGGTGCCCAGGACATCGCGAGCTACGGCCACCTCCGCCACCTTCCAGGCCAGCACCAACGTTCGCTGCTGACCTTGGCTGGCAAACGAACGAGCGGAGCGACCCGCCACGGTAAACTCAATCTCATCGCGATGCGGCCCCACCAACGTCACGCCGCGGCGAATTTCCTCGTCGGCGTGCTCATCAAGGGTGGCCAGCATGCGCTCGTACGCCCAGCCCTTCAGCTCTTCGCGATCCTCGACCTGGGGCAAATCCCCCAGCGTGGACGCATAGGTCACGTTGGCGGCCTCACCGGATGCCACTTGTCCGTAGGCAGTGCGTACATAGCCCGCCAGCCGGTCGAGCAGGGCCAACCGGTGCACGAGCAGGGCCGAGCCCGCGCGGGCAATCGAATCGTTCCACGCGCCGAGCATCTCGCGGCAGCACCAGGCCTCCTTGAGCAGGGCGTTACGCTGGGTCACGCAGCGCCCATAGGTGCTCGCAAGATCGGCATAGCGTGCGCTCAGTTGCATGCCAAAGTCATCGAGGGCGGCGCGGCGCACACTGGCGCCTCGCTTAACCATGTCCAGATGGTCGGGGCAAAACAGCACACTCGGCAGAACGCCGCGCACACCGGCGGCAGAGCATCTCTTGCCGTTGCGGCTAAACGAGCGCTTACCGTCCTCCGCGCTCAATCCCATATCAAGTACGCGGCCGTCGCCCTCGAGCCTCAGCTCGACCTTGCACGAGCCCACGCCGTCATGGACGAGCTCGGCTGCGGTCGGATGTCTAAACGAGGCGCCGCTCGTCAGCAGCTGCAGCGCCTCTATGAGATTGGTCTTTCCCGCCGCGTTGGGTCCCGCAAGTATCGTCACGCCCTCGTCCAGGGCAAGACGATAGCTCTCGAAACTGCGGTAGTGCGCGACGGAAAGATCGCGGGCGAACATGGTCATGGCGCAGCGCTAGATGCGAACCGGCATGACCAGGTACAGGTAGTTGATCTTGTCGTAGGACTTGAAGATGCCCGCCTGCGAGTAGCTCTTGAGCTCCAGCGTGATCTCCTTCTCCTTGGACAGGGCGTTCAGGCAGCCAAAGATGTAGTGGTAGTTGAAGGCGATGGTACCCGACTCGCCCTCGGCCTCGACATCGATCGTCTCCTGCGCCAGATCCTGGTCGTTGGAGATGGAAGACAGGCCCATCTGGCCGTTCTCGACGTCGATCTCGAACTTGACGGCGGGGTTGGCGCTCGCGATAACGGCCACGCGTTTGAGGGCGGCATTGAAGGCGGCCACATCGATCTTGACACTCGTCACGCACGAATCGGGGATGAGCTGCTTGTAGTTGGGGTACACGCCCTCGATGCGGCGCGACACGTAGGTGGTGTTGCCGGCCTCAAAGACGACCTGGGTGTCGGTAGCCCCAATCATGATGGTCGCCTGGCTGGCCATGATGTTCAGTGCGTCGTTAAAGGCGTCAGCCGGAACGTTGAGCTCAAAGGAGCCTTCGAGGGTCGAGGTCTCGACCTGCGTATCGCACACGGCCAAACGGAAGGAATCGGTCGCCACCAGGCGCACGGTGTTGTTCTCGACCTTCATGTGCACGCCACCCAGGATGGGGCGGGCCTTGTCAGTCGAGGTGACGCGCCACACGCGGCCGACCATCTCGGACAAGATATCGGTCGGCAGTTCCACGGCGCTCTCGATGGCATAGGCCGGAAACTCGGGGAAGTCATTGGCATCGAGCGTGTTCAGGCGGAAAGAGCTCTTCTCGCAACCAATCAGCACCTGGCGCTCGGACAGCTCAAAGGTGACCGGGGCATCGGGGAGGGTCTTGGTGATATTGGAGAGCATCTTACAGGGGATAACCATCTCGCCCTCTTCTTCGACATGCGCCGCGATGCGATGACGGATCGAGATGGTGTAGTTAGAGGTCTGGAATTCCAAGATGCCGTCTTGCGCCTTGACGAGCACGCCCGACAGGATGGGAAGGGTGGATGCCGAAGCGACACCCTTCATAACGACGCCGATGGCTTGTGTAAGCGAGCTCTGGCTGACGGTGAACTTCATCTTTTAATACCTTTCTATAGATATAAATATCTTAATAATAGTAATAGCACTGACGAAACTGTTGATTACTCCCAAAGACGCAGGTCAGACCCAGAAAGAGAATCGACAGCAACCTGTGTGCAACGGGGGTGGTTTTCCACGTTCAAAACCTGCGCAAAACTTTTCATCACCGCGGGTTGGGTTTTAAACACCTTATGCCCGTGGTTTCGACAAGTTTTCAACAGGTGTCTCTATTTCCCTACGAGCGCAGTGTAATTTTATCGCGCAGTGACTTGAGGTCTTCGGTGACGGTGCGGTCTTCCTGGATCATCTTCTGGACCTTTTTGTAGCTCGTGCTGACGGTCGAGTGGTTGCGGTTGCCAAATTCGGCGCCCACCGCCGTGGTCGTCATTTCGCACATCTCGATGGCCAGGTAGATAGCGATATGGCGCGCTTTGGCGATATTGGCGTTGCGACGCGGGCCGATGAGCTCCTCGTGTGTCACGCCGTACTGCTCTTCGATGACGGACTGAACCGTCTGGACGTTGATCTTTTTGGCCGATGTGTCGAAGTACTGGCTGGCGATGGCGTCGATATCGTCAAAGGTGAGCTCCCCGCCCTCGCGCTCGCGGTCACCCGCCTCGCCGGCGCAGCGCTCGCAAAAGCTCTCGAGTTCGCGGATGTTGGTGCCCGAGACCTCGGCCATGTGTTTAAAGTGTTCGTCGGTCAGGTGCCCGCCGTCGCCCCCATAGGCCGCCAGCAGCGAGTCGTCGCCTGCCTCGGGGGCGGCGACGATGGTGTTCTCGTAATAGCGCTGCAAGATCTTGTATTTCATCTCGTAGCTGGGCTCTGCAACCAGGCAGAGCATGCCGGCGTTGAAGCGGCTGGTCAGACGCTCGTCCATGCTTAGGTCCTTGGGGGCGCGGTCTGCCGCGATGACGACCTTCTTGTTGTTGCGGATGAACTCGTCCATGAGCTGGAAAAAGTAGTCCACGCTCGCGCGCTTGCCGATGATGTTTTGGATGTCATCGATGATGAGCACGTCCACGCCGTGGTACGCCTGCATGATGGGAGCGTTGCTCTTCTTTTGACGGTCGAACTCGGTCATCAGGTCGTCCAGATATGCCTGGGAGTTGGCATACTTGACCTTGATCTCGGGCGACTTCTCGGCGAGCTCGTTTTTGATGGCAAGCAGCAGGTGCGTCTTGCCCAGGCCCGATTTGCCGTAGATGAACAGTGATGTGCATGTGCCGCGCTCGTCCGCGAGGGCGGCAAACTTGAGTGCCGAGCGATAGGCATGGCTGTTTTCGGGGCCGTAGACAAAGTTCTCAAAGGTAAATTTTGAGTTCGCGGCGAGCGGGGCTCCATCCGTATTCTGCTCGGCCGGCACGGTCGGTGCTGGCATGGGTGAGGTGGGGGTCGCGGCTTGCGTGGATTTAGTCGGCGCCCCGCCCTTCATCTGGTTCATCATGCGACGAAAATCGTCGGCCGAGAGCGTGTTTTTGATTGCAATGCCCGAATCCGCGCCCGCCGCTGCGTCGTGAGCGATGGGCATGTGCGTGACGGGCGCGTTCGTTGGCGTCGCCGCCGCGGTCGGCAACGGTGCCATGGTTTCACGGGAAACATCGCTGTGCTGGTGCCCGACCGTCGACGCGTCGCCTGCGGAGGCCGGCACCGCCGGGGAAGCAGCGGGAGCCGTGGCGGGCGCCGTGGCGGGCGCCGTGGCGGCAGCGGATTCCGTCGCGGCGCCTTGCGGTGCCACGATGTCGAGCGCGATCGGTGCAAAGGCGATTTCTTCCAGATAGGCCTCAATAGTCGGCTGATGCTTTTTGAGCTGCGCGATGGCAAAGCGCGAGGGGGCCTCGATCGTGAGCGTATCTTCGGTCAGGCTTATGGCGCGCGATTGCCCCAGCATGTTGATGAGGCGTGCATCTTGGCCGTCGCGCTGGCAAAAGGCGATGGCATCCCCCAGGATGATGCTTGCTTCCTCGTCCACTGTCTCTCCCGTTCTTTAGCTCTGAGCTCGCACGCGAGCGGCGCCGAGTTCGGTCAGATGGTATTTCTGGCCATGCTTGATGACCAAGCCGGCCTGCGCCAAGTCATTGAGCGTGCGTGACCAAGTGGGGGCCGAGTTTCCAAACGCCCTCGCCAGATCGGTTGCACCGCACGCTTGATTTTGCGCCAGATAGCCCAGCGCGGCGTTGCCGCGATCGCTTACGAACACGCCCGGTTGTGGCTGCGCATGCTGATTTGCTGCATTAGGATACATCATTTGAGCTGCTGGTTGTTGAGAACTCTGCATCGGTGGCATTTGCTGTTGAAAACTTTGAGGCCACTGTTGGTAAGGCTGCGGAGGCATCTGCTGGGCCCAGGGGTTGTACTGCTGCTGCGGCATCTGCTGGTACGGCTGCTGATATCCTTGCTGGTACTGCTGCGGGAACTGCTGGCCGTACCCCAGTGGCGGCATCTGCTGATATGGATATCCTTGTTGGTACGGCTGATAGCCCATTTGCTGGCCACCCGGTGCGCCCGTCGCCTGCTGCATTGCTGCTGCATCCTGATCCGCCAGCGGCACGGCCTCTGGCATGCTTGGCGGCATCGACATCGATGCCGCCTGGGGTTCTTGTGTAGGAGGCATTCCGGGCTGCTGCATCTGTCCCACGGTGGGCTGCATCTGCTGCGTTGCCATGGGCTGCTGCGCAAAAGCTCCCGGCAGGGGATATGTGGGCTGCTCCGTCTCGGGCCGCACGGCAGCGCCGCGTCCGCCGGCACGCTCGATTTCCTGCACGCGTTTAGGGTTCAGGCTTACCGTAACCACGGTGCCGTTGCCCATGTTGTCCTCGATGGATACGGCACCGCCGGCGTTTTCCAAATACTCCTGCACCATGGGAAACCCTGCTCCGGTTCCACGGATATAGCGCTTCATCTTGCTGTTTGCGCTGGTAACGCCAAAGTCGAAAGCACGTTCCTTGTCGTCGATGCCGGGTCCTTGGTCAGCAAAGCGGATGGTGTCTCCGCCGTCCAGAATCGAGATGATGGGCTCGGCAAAGTGTGCGTGGATAAAGTTTTCGACAATCTCGCGGATGACCATGAGCGAGATATGGCCACCTTGTTCTTTCATGCACTGGTAGACGGTGTTGGTCGTCTCTTCCAAATACGTGCGGACATCTTGCGGATCAATGACGATCACCCGCGGTGTCGACAGCATGTCGTCATAGACGGCGATGCGCGCGGCGTACATGGCTTTTGGCGCCTGCGTGGTCGTCTGCTCGCCTTCCGCACGCTCTTCGCGCACGCCGGTGATGTGCTCGTTGTCGGGTGCCGGGTCTCCGGAATCGACCATGGTGTAAAAGTCGTCAGACATGCCGCTCGCAATCTTTCAAAAGGTTTCGAACAAATAGTAGCTCACCGTGCAACGTTTCTCATCTTTCGACAACTTTTCAAAACTTGTTGAAAACTTTGGAAAATGGGCGAAAAGTTCTCAACATTGCCAACATGACCTGTTGAAAACTCGATGAAATATCGTGAAAGGTTGCCATGAGGCGCAAATTTCGGTTGTGCTTATGGGGGAACCGTGTGAACTGCGCAACCTTTTACCTTTGATTTCTTGACATTTGAACATTGATTTCCCTACAATCTTCAAGCTCACGTGTCTATATCTGCGTCCGCGTCCCCGCGGACACTCGAAATGCAGCAGGAGGAACTTAAGATGAAGCGTACGTATCAGCCTAATAAGCGTAAGCGTGCCAAGACCCATGGCTTCCGTGCCCGTATGGCCACTAAGGGTGGTCGTGCCGTGCTCGCCCGTCGTCGCGCCAAGGGCCGCAAGCGTCTCACTGTCTAGCAGCGATACACACATCTCGCATGAAGACTATTAAGTCTCGGCAAGATTTCGAGCATGTGTTCAGTCAGGGGCGTCGTTTCAATCACCCTCTGATTCGAATGACCATATGTGAATCGGTTGGCGAAGGCGACTCCGGAAGGGTCGCCTTCGTTGGTGCTAAACGGCTCGGTTGTGCTGTCGTGCGCAACCGTTCTAAGCGTGTGATGCGCGAGGCCGCCCGCAGCTGTGGATTTCCCGTTACGGGTTATGACATCATCTTGTTTGCAACTCCCAAGACGAGGGTTTCCTCGCCGCAGGAGATGGACAAGGCGTTGCGTTCGCTTATGAAGCGCGCCGGCGTTGCCGGGGAGGAGCGATGAGCAATCACGTTTTGCGACGTGTTGCCATCGCTCCTATTCGCATATATCAACAGGTTATTTCGCCCTTATTGCCTGACGCCTGCATTTATTACCCAACGTGCTCGCAATACGCCATCCAGGCGATTGAGAAGCACGGTGTTTTGAGAGGCTGCTGGCTTGCCGTGAGGCGCATCGCTCGCTGCAATCCCCTGCACGTCGGCGGTTATGACCCTGTGCCCTAGCGGGCACTCGCTATCGGAGGAAAACTTACATGTGGGATTGGATCGTTAACATCCTTTTCGAGCTGCTCAAGCTCATCCAGACCTTTGCGGTCGACTGGGGCCTGTCCATCATCATCCTGGTGGTCATCATCCGTCTGCTGCTGACGCCGCTCATGCTCAAGTCGACCAAGTCGACGGCTCGCATGCAGGTTCTGCAGCCCAAGATGCTCGAGATCCAGGAGCGCTATGCCGACGATCCCCAGCGTCAGGCCGAGGAGATGCAGAAGTTCTACAGCGAGAACAAGTTCAACCCCATGGCTGGCTGTCTGCCGCTGCTGATTCAGATGCCTATCCTGTTCGCCCTGTTTACATTGCTGCGCAACCTGCCGCAGTACTTTAACGACGGCACGTTCTCGTTCTTCAACATCCTGCCCGACCTGACCACCACGCCGAGCGCTTCCTTTGCCGATGGCTTTATGGTTGCACTGCCTGCGCTGGTTTGCCTGATCCTGTTCGCCGTCCTGACCCTGATTCCGCAGCTCTATATGTCGCGCAACCAGACCGGCCAGCAGGCTCAGAGCATGCGTATGATGGCCGTTGTCATGACGGTCATGATGCTTTGGATGGGCTGGAGCCTTCCCGTTGGTGTTCTGCTGTACTACGACGTCTCGTCTGCTTGGCAGGTTATCCAGCAGATTTTTGTGACGCAGAAGGTCATCGACAAGGCGAAGGCCGATGAGGAGGAGCGTCTTAAGAACGCTCCGCTGCAGGTTGAGGTCATTCGTCGAGAGAAGAAGCCGCGCCCGCACAAGAAGAAGTAACGGGATATCAATCTTATTTAGGTACCTAACTTTTGGAGTACGTTATGTCTGAAGAGATCATCGAGGATATGCTTGAGGAGGTTGCCCCGCAGTTCGCGGGCGATTATCCCGAGATTGCACAGCGCTACAAGGCTGGTGAAGAGCTGACCGATGAGGAGCTCGACACCATTGCCGATGTTGCGATTTCCATCCTGCGTTCCATCCTTTCGCACTTCGATGCCGCCAACTCTCCTATCGATGAGTATGAGGGCGACGAGGGTGAGCTGATTTTGGATGTAACGGCTCCCGACCTTGCTGTTCTCATTGGCCGTCATGGTCGCACCCTTGATGCCCTTCAGGTTATGTTCTCTTTGCTGGTGAGCCGCAAACTTGGCTTTAGGTATCCGGTTGTAGTGGACGTAGAGGGATACAAGAGTCGCCGTCAGGACAAGGTTGCTTCCATTGCTCAGTCTGCTGCCGAGCGTGCCATCCGCACTCATAAGAGTGTTTCGCTTCCGCCCATGAATGCCTACGAGCGTCGACTGGTTCACATTGCACTTCGTGGCAATGATGCCGTCGATACTCATTCTGAGGGTTCTGACCCTGATCGCCATGTGGTGATTGTTGCTCGATAATCTTCTCGAGCTTATGCTAAGGGGACGTGGTTTCCACGTCCCCTTTTTTTGTCAAAAGTTCTCGATACACTGATTTTTGTCAGAAAGGAGCTTTCGTTGTTAGTACTTACTGATCAGCAGGCTGACGAGATGTTGAGTCGTCTAACTTCCTATTGCAAAGAGTATTCCTTGAGCGTATCTGATGTTGAGCTGAGGAAATGTATTCAGCATTTGGATTTGGTTCTGGAAACAAATAAGACAACTAATCTCACCCGTATTCTTAACGTAGAAGATGCTGCGGTACTTCATATCCTCGACTCACTTGTTTTGCTCCCCTATATCAATAAGGCTCCAGAGGGAGCTCTGCTCGATATGGGGACAGGTGCGGGCTTCCCTGGTATTCCGTTAACCATAGCCACGCATCGTAAAACTACTTATATTGACTCTGTTGGTAAGAAGGTTGATGCCGTCAATTCTTTTGTTCATACTCTTGGGTTGAAACATGCTCATGCGATTCATGATCGCCTTGAAGAATATGCTCGAAGCCATAAGAAGCAGTTTTCTGTCGTAACCGCCCGCGCACTTGCCCCTCTACCGATTCTTGTTGAGTATGCGGCTCCGTTCCTCAAGGATGGAGGTCTATTTGTTATCACCAAGGGCAATCCTTCCGATGAGGAGCTTGCTTCCGGTATGTCAGCAGCTAAGATTTGCGGCTTCACTTTGCTTCTGAATAACGCAATCGATTTGCCTGAGGGCTTGGGCCACAGGGAGTTTATTGTTTTTAAGAAGAGTCATCCAGCATCCGTTTCATTGCCTCGTGCAAATGGCATGGCTAAGAAGAATCCGCTTGCCTAGATGTTTCACGTGAAACATAATGGATACTAACAACTTGCAGTGTTTCACCTGAAACATGGCGGTTGATATCGAATCGGAATGTTTCACGTGAAACATCCTCCGTTTGACAGCTTTAATACACACCAGGAGGGACCGTGGGATTTCGCGACGTTAAGCGTTCTAAGAGCGCAAAAGACACGCGTATCATTGCAATCATCAATCAAAAAGGCGGCGTCGGTAAGTCAACGACGACTGTAAACCTTGCAGCAGCACTGGGTGAGCAGGGTCGTAAGACACTGATTGTCGACTTTGATCCGCAGGGAAACAGCACCAGTGGATTTGGAATTGAAAAAGAAGACCTTGATCACTGCATCTATGATGCATTGTTGAATGATGTGCCGGCAGAATCGCTTGTTCTTGATACAAATTGCAAAAAGGTATTCGTAATTCCAGCTACGATTCAGCTTGCAGGTGCCGAAATTGAGCTCGTAAGCGCAATTGCTCGTGAAACCCGCCTCAAAGATTTGCTTGAGCCGATTCAGGACGAGTTCGATTTTATTTTCATTGACTGTCCTCCTTCGCTCGGCCTGCTTACTATCAATGCCTTGACCGCAGCAGATAGCGTTTTGATTCCAATCCAGTGTGAGTATTACGCACTCGAGGGCGTTACGAAGCTGCTTGAGTCAATGAAGATGGTCAAATCACGTCTGAACAAGGGCTTAGACACCTATGGCGTGCTTATGACCATGTATGACTCACGTACTTCTTTGTCGAATCAGGTTGTTGAGGAAGTTCAATCGTACTTTGGCGATAAGGTGTTTAAGACGCTGATTCCCCGTACGGTTAAAATCTCTGAAGCTCCGTCTTTTGGAGAACCGGTAATTACCTATGCACCTCAAAATAAGGGTGCAAAAGCGTATATGAACCTTGCAAAAGAGGTGATCAAGCGTGCCTAGTGTAAAGAAACGTGGTGGATTGGGACGCGGACTCAATGCTTTGGTCTCAGAGGCTGAGTATGAGACCGGTGGTTCTGCTGCATCTGCTTCAAATGCCGCATCTGAAACAAAACTACCTATTGAGGATATCGTTCCCAACCCTAATCAACCGCGAATTCACTTTAATGAAACTGAACTTCGCGAGTTGAGCGAGTCAATCCAAGAACATGGCGTTTTGCAGCCGCTCTTGGTTCGCAAGCATGGAAACGGCTATGAGATCATCGCTGGTGAGCGTCGTTACCAGGCGTCAAAGCTTGCTGGTCTTGAGGAACTGCCTGTCATCATTAAAGATGTTAATGATGAAGAGATGCTGGCCCTTGCTCTTATCGAAAATCTTCAGCGTTCTGATCTGAATCCCGTCGAAGAGGCTAAGGGCTATCGCCAGCTCATCGATGCTAGCGGTATGACCCAGGAGGCGTTGTCGAAGGCCGTAAGCAAGTCACGCTCTGCAATTACAAACTCGCTGCGCCTTCTCGATCTCCCCGAAGTAGTTCAGCAGATGATTTTTGAGGGTAAACTTACTGCTGGTCACGCACGTGCGATTCTTGCAGTTCCCTATGAGGACGCGCGAATTCGACTTGCAGAGAAGGTTGTTGCAGAGGGCCTTTCCGTAAGAGCGACAGAAAATCTTGCTCCATTGTTTTCTGCCGGAGAAACGCCTAAGACGCCGAGGCCTGCAACGCCTCAGTCTTTTAAAAAGGCTGCGCGTGTACTTCGTCAGATATTTAATACCAACGTACGCGTGAAGAGCTCGCGTGGAAAGAATAAGATTGAGATTGAGTTTAAAGACGAGGAAGAGCTCTCTCGTATTCTTGGTGAAATGATTCAGTTTGATCAAGGAGGCCAAGATGAGGAATAAGATTTTAACTGCGATTGCATTGGTGACGACTGTCGCGGCTGGTGCCTTTGCTGGCTATAAGATCGCGACAGACGATGAACTTCGAGGTCGTTTGCTTCGTGGCGCGCAAGATATTGTCGATACTTCCAAGAAGAAAATGGATGTTATGACAGAAGATGTTGCCATGCGCACTGCTCAGGTAACGAAGAATCCCAAGATTAATCAAGGTTGGGTTAGCAACCAATGGGAAAATGTAGGCTATTAGGTACCTAACAATTACCCTGCATATTTTGAGGGGTCCTTGTCTGATTCACGAGACAAGGACCCCCTATTTTGGCAGTAAAAATGGGAAAGGTTGCAACTGATCCAAAATTGAGGTCGATAAATGAAACGGCCCAGGTTGCATATCCTGCAATCGGGGCCGTTCGATGTTTCACATGAAACGTTTTGGCGTGTGACTCCCCTATGCGTTCTTCTGAACTTTGAAGTGCTGCTTCAGCTGTCCGCAAGCGGCGTCAATATCGTTACCACGGGAGTTACGAATCGTGGTCTCTATGCCACGGGACTCAAGACGACGCTGAAGATCCTCAACCTTGTGAATCGGCGACGGCTTGAGCGGGCTGCCCTCGATGTCGTTAAGCTGAATCAGGTTAACGTGGCACAGCGTTCCCTCGCAGAAGTCGCAGAGTGCCTGCATCTCGGGATTCGTATCGTTGACGCCTTCGATCATGGCATACTCATAGGTCGGGCGGCGGCCAGTCTTCTCGGTGTAGAGCTGAAGCGCCTCGTGCAGGCGAAGCAGCGTGTACTTCTTAACACCGGGCATGAGCTTATTGCGCGTCGACTGGATGGCGGAATGCAGGGAAACGGCAAGCGTGAACTGCTCGGGGATATCGGCAAATTTGCGAATACCGGGAATAACGCCGCTGGTAGAGACGGTGAGGTGACGAGCGCCGATACCGATGCCATCGGGGTCGTTGAGGATTCGCAGGGCCTTGAGAACCTCGTCGAAGTTGGCAAACGGCTCGCCCTGGCCCATGAAGACAACGCTCGTGGCACGCTCGCCAAAGTCGTTGGATACATGAAGTACCTGGTCGACGATCTCTTGAGCGGTCAGAGAGCGCTTGAGGCCGTTGAGACCGGTAGCGCAAAAGGCACAGCCCATGCCGCAGCCTGCCTGGGTGGAAACGCAGACGGAAAGCTTGTTACGACGGGGCATACCGACAGTCTCGACGGAAATGCCGTCGTGGTACTCGAGCAGATACTTGCGAGAGCCATCTTTGGAAACCTGCTTCGTGAGTTCAGTCGGCGTGTCAAAGGCAAAAGCCTCTTTAAGCTGCTCGCGGAAAGCCTTGGGAAGGTTGGTCATATCGTCAAACGAACAAACGTTCTTCTCAAAGACCCATTCGATGAGCTGCTTCGCGCGGAAGGCGGGCTGGCCAAGTTCGGCCACGAGCTCGCGAATATCGTTTTGGCTCAAGTCGCGAATGTCCTGAGATTTAGTCCTGGGATTCATGGAAGCCTTTCGATTTTGGGGAAACGTAGAGGGTATCGCTACAATATGGTATCAGCTGCAGAAATTATAGAGGAGGAGTCTGCCCATGCCGGGTAAAAGCCTAGAGAACATGCACGTAGCGGTCTTGGCGGGCGGTCATTCCGCCGAGCGCGAGATCTCGCTCGATTCGGGAAAGAACGTTGTGGTGGCACTGAAGGAAGCCGGCTACACCTCGGTGGAGCTGCTTGACACGGCCGCTGATGACTTTATGGTAACCATGGCGACCGGCGGATTCGATGTGGCATTTATCGCCATGCACGGCGCCGGCGGTGAGGATGGCGCCATGCAGGGTGCCATGGAGACCCTGGGTATCCCCTACACGGCCTCGGGCGTACTTGCCAGCGCCTGCGGTGCCGACAAGGAGGTCTCTAAGCTCCTATACGCCAAGGCGGGCATTCCCATTGCCCCCGGCCTTGCGCTCGAGGTGGGCGACGAAGTCGATATCGATCATATCGTCGAGGTTTGTGGCGAGCGCTGCTTTGTGAAGCCGGCCATCAACGGTTCCAGCTATGGCATTTCCCTGGTCCATGAGCCCTCCGAGCTGCCCGCGGCAATCGCCAAGGCGTTTGAGTACGGCGACAAAGTGCTGGTCGAGAAGTGCATCGAGGGTACCGAGGTCACCGTCGGCGTATACGGCGAAGATGACGTGCGCGCCCTGCCGATTGTCGAGATTCGTAAGCCCGAGGACTGCGAGTTCTACGATCTGGACGTGAAGTATGTCGACCCTACGGATATCCATCGCATTCCGGCGCAGATTTCACCCGAGAATTACACTCGCGCTCAGGAACTTGCCTGTGCCGCTCACAAGGCCCTCGGTTGCCTGGGTATCTCGCGCAGCGACTTTATTGTGAGCGAGGACGGCCCCGTTATCCTCGAGACCAATACCATTCCCGGCATGACCGATACGTCGCTGTATCCGGATGAGATCCGCCACACCGACGACATGACGTTCCCGCAGGTCTGTGACAGCCTGATCCGTATGGGCCTTCGTCGAGCGGGCATTGCATGCTAATCGAGGACGCGGTTTCGTCAGGAACGCCGCAGTTTGTCATCGACTCCTATGCCACGCTTGCCGACCGCGCCAAAACGCAGTCCTTCGGCCTTATCGAGGAAGATGTGATTATCCTCGATACCGAGACCACGGGTCTTTCGGTGCAGGACAACGAGCTGATCGAGATCTCGGCGGCCCGTCTTTCGGGCCGCGAGGTCATCGACCGCTTCGATACCTTCGTGCATCCCAGGCAGCTGATTCCCGCCGAGATTACCGAGCTCACGAGCATTACAAATGCCGATGTTGCAGATGCCCCGTCGGCGGTTGAGGCCGTCGCCGCTCTCGCCGATTTTGTCGGTGGCTGCCCGGTGATCGCACACAACGCCACGTTCGACCGCTCGTTTATCGAGTCGGTCAAAGGCGGCGTCAACGTGAGCGATATTTGGATCGATTCGCTGGCGCTGTCGCGCATCGCGCTTCCGCGCCTGGCCTCGCACAAGCTGTCTTTTATGGCCGATCTGTTTGGCTGCGACTCGGTATCACACCGTGCCAATGCCGACGTCGACGCCCTGTGTGGCGTATGGCGCGTGTTGCTCGTGGCGCTCACCGACTTGCCCCAGGGCTTCATGGCGCGCCTAGCCGACATGCATCTGGACGTGCCTTGGTCCTATCGTCCTATCTTCTCATTCTTGGCAGGGCAGAACCCTGGTTCCATCTTCTCTCTCAGCGCCGCTCGTGCTGACGTTCTCAAGGCCGATCGCGCCGACGATCGGGTGGACGCCGATGAACTGCCGGTTCTCAAGATGCCGAGTCGTGAGGAGATCGAGGCAGACTATGCGCCAGGTGGCCTGGTCAATCGCATGTATCCCACCTACGAGCCGCGTGATGAGCAGATCGCGATGGCGCTCGAGGTCCTCGATGCGCTGGTCACGGGCACTCATCGAGTAATTGAGGCAGGCACCGGCGTCGGCAAATCGATGGCCTATCTGGTGCCTTTTGCCGAGGCAGCACGCCGTAACAACATCACGGTTGGTATTGCGACCAAATCGAACAATCTTGCCGACCAGCTTATGTACCATGAGCTGCCAAAACTTGCGGAGCAACTGGACGGTGGTCTGTCATTTTGCGCTCTCAAGGGGTATGACCACTATCCGTGCCTGCGCAAGCTTGAGCGCATGAGCCGCGGCCAGGTCGAGATTACCACCAAGCGCGATCCGGCGGACACGCTCACGGCGGTCGCGGTCATTATGGCGTACGTCTGCCAATCAGCCGATGGCGACCTCGACTCGCTCGGCATTCGGTGGCGCAGCGTCAACCGTCCCGACTTTACGACGGCCTCGCGCGAGTGTGCTCGTCGCCTCTGCCCGTTTTTCCCTGATAAATGTTTGGTCCATGGCGCTCGCCGTCGTGCGGCGCATGCCGATGTGGTGGTCACCAACCATTCCCTGCTGTTCCGCAACGTCGCGGCCGAGGGCAGGATTTTGCCGCCGATTCGTCATTGGGTAATCGACGAGGCCCATTCCATCGAGCGCGAGGCGCGCCGTCAGTGGGCGCGCGTGGTGTCGGCGGACGAATCACGCGTCCTGTTCGAGCGCCTGGGTGGCTCGAGCACCGGCGCGCTAAGCCAGGTTTCCCGTGATTTGGCAACCTCCGAGGGCTCTACGCTCTATCTGGGCCTTACTGCCAAGGCGACGTCGACGGTTGCCCGCGCGAGCATGGCAATCGCCGACGTGTTCGATGGCGTTCGCGAGCTCGGCCGCCGTGCGCGTGGGGGTTATGACAATGCCAATCTATGGATTGGCCCCGAGCTGCGCGAATCAGACGACTGGCATGATTTCTTACAGTCGGCCTACACTGGCATCGACGCATTGGAACAAGCTGACAAGAGCGTCGACGCGCTGGTGCAAGCCGTCGCCGCCGACAAGCCCGAGGTTGTTGTCGACCTGGGTGATATCTCGCGCCGCCTGCACGAGCTGGCCGAGAACCTCAAACTCATCATTGATGGCACCGATGAGCACTACGTGTATTCGCTGCAGGTCAATCGCAGGCTGCGTGCCGGCGGAGAGTCGATGACCGCAGAGCGCATCGACATTGGCGAGGCCTTGGCAACCGAGTGGCTGCCCGAGGTTCACACGGCTATCTTTGCCTCGGCGACCATGACGGTGTCCAAAAGCTTTGAGCACTTTAACCATGCGGTCGGCCTTGATCGCATCGGTGCTTCAACGTCGTCATCGCTGCACTTGGATTCGAGCTACGACTTCGATTCGAACATGGCTGTAGTCGTTGCGGGCGATATCCCCGATCCGCGCGATCGTGAGAGCTATCTTACGGCGCTCGAGCGCGTACTGGTCGACGCCCATCTTGCCATGGGCGGATCGGTGCTCACGTTGTTCACCAATCGGCGCGACATGGAGGACCTATACGCCCGCGTTGAGCCCAAGATGGCCCGTGCGGGTCTGGAGCTCAACTGCCAGCAGCGCAACTCATCTCCTCGTCGCCTGCGCGACCGGTTTATCAACGAACCGACCTCGTCGCTTTTTGCGCTCAAGGCCTTCTGGGAGGGGTTTGATGCCAGCGGCGAGACGCTGCGCTGCGTCATCATTCCCAAGTTGCCGTTCTCGAGCCCCACGGACCCGCTCTCGTGCGAGCGCAACCTGCGCGAAGACCGCGCATGGGCGCGCTATTCGCTGCCCGAGGCGGTGCTCGAGGTTAAGCAGGCCGCGGGGCGTTTGATTCGCTCGTCGACCGATAGCGGCGTGCTGATCTTGGCGGATCCTCGCCTGGTGACGAAGGGCTATGGCAAGAAGTTCTTAACGTCGCTGCCCACGAGCTCCTACCAGCGCATCGAATCGGCGCAGATCGGGCACTATCTACAGCTGTGGCGTGCACGCCACGAGCGGCGGCGCTAAAGCGGACAGACGAGGGTTTTTGCCATATCGCACAGACGCTTTGACAGGGCGGGGTCATCCAAGATGCGGATGGCTCCGCCCGCTGCGATTATCTGGCTCAGCAGCCAACGCTCGGAGCCGTAATGTACGGTTACCGTTGCCATGTCTGTCCCGCTGCGTTCGATTAGGGTGATGCCGGCCCAGTCCAGATGCTCCGCCATATCGAATGGCATCAAGAGCTTTGCGCTACGCTGCGTCCGGGCAAGGGAATCGTGGAGGGATGCAACGTCCGGTGCGTGAGGCACGACGGAGTCTTCCGTCAAGGCGAGTCCCTCGATTTTATCCATGCGATAGGTGCGCTGCTCATCGACCGCGATGTCCCAGGCAATCAGATATGTTTGGTCGCCGTTTGCTGTAATGCGCAAGGGGTCGACCAGACGCTCGCGTGGCCGCGCATCGTCCATCGAGCGATACGAGATACGACAGCGAACGCCGTCCTGAATGGCGCAGCTCAGCTGCTGCCAGTGCGACCCGTGGTTGACGGTGTCAAAGACGTGCTGGTTATAGCCGAGCTCTTCGGGTAGAAGAGCATGTCGAATTCGAGCCGCCGCCTGGGGCTCGATCCCCAACGATTCAAGTTCGTGGTTGAGCACAGCGCCCTCGGCGGCACTCAGGCGCAGCGGTAGTACACGCCCGGCGTCACCGGTGAGGACCACGCGCTCGCCGTGGCATTCGCAGATGATACGCGCACCCGATTCTCGGTCCGCGAGCGTCGAGACGATCTCGAGAATCTCGTCGAGCGACGCCCCCGTGATGTCAAAGCGACTGCAAATCTCGGTTCGTGTCATGCCGCTCTCGCCGGCGGCGTAGAGGGCCTCCATGATGTCGATGGCGCGCGAGAGCCTCTGCTCGCTGGTGAGTTTACGCACGGGCATGCTCGTGCACCGTCCTTTCAATGAGGTGGTTCCACGCCTGCTTGAGCGATTTGGGGGCCATGGGCCTCATGCCGTCCATGGCGTGGGCCATGCAAAATGAGGCGGCGGCTTCAAGATCTCGCACGTCAACGGTCCAAGTCCATCCCGAATCGGTGTGTGCGAGCTCACCTCGCCCGCGCGTGAGGCCGTTGATCATATCGATCTGCGTCTGCGGGGCGAACGAGAACGTAGCCGCAACGGGCGGGCGGTCGGCAAAATCGAATTCAAAGAACAGGTAGTCGCTGAGGTTGAAGTCCGCAGGGATAACGTAGGCCTTCGAAGGACGCCAGGCGCGAACGATACGGTCGCAGCGGAATGTCCTGATGTCGTCGGTGACATTGTCGAGGCCGCAGAAGTACGCCACGCCCTCGCGCTCGAACATGCCGTAGACGCAGACGGTACGTTCTTTCTGCTCGCCGCGTCCGTTCTGATATAAAAATCGCAGCGCGCACCGCTCGGCAAAGGCGCTCCATACCGCATCGACGGTGGGAGAGCGCCAGACCGGCGCATCGTCCACCGCCGACATGCCGGTGAGGTAGGCAATCTTGGAGCGAATATCGGCAAGCGGCGCGGCAAAGGTGGATGAGCCGGCCGCTAACGTCTGGTCGATGGCGTTGAGCAGGATATCGGCGTCGTCTGCGGTGATGAGGCCGCCTGCAGCAAACGTGTGCTCGCGGTCGATTGTCCACGAGCTTTCCTCGGTCTCCTGCGCACCGGCGGGGCGAACCTCCTTGATTAAGATGCCACGCTCGAGCAGTTTGTCACGATCGCGCCGAAACTTGCGCTTATCCGAGTCAATGTTGCCCGAGCCATATCCCAGGTCAGAATCCAAGACGATCTGCTCGGTCGTCAGCGGTTCGGGGGAGCTGCTGAGCACAAAGAAAAGATTGAGGATACGCTGAGCCGTTTTATCGAAACTTGGCTCCGAATTTCCCTTTTTAATTGTCGCGGTCGCGTCGCTTGCCGTCATAGAGTCCTCGCATGGGAAGGTGGTTTGCTGCCATGATTTTAGTCCGATATGGAGATTAGGCTATATCCTTGTCCGCTCGGGGCGTTAAGATGGCCCGAATTCGGTCGTTTGCGCTCGCTCGGGGTATACTTTCGACTATATACGGTTCTAATGTGCAAGCATTGGGCCTATTTGTCGGATTATGGATGTGGAGCGCACATGGCGAACACCCAGAACTATATTAACCACCTGCTGCAGAACACCGGCATTACGCCGGCATGCAGCGAAGAAGAGCGCCTGGCTGCCGAGGATATCGCTCAGATCTTCCGCAACCACGGCTTTGATCCCGAGGTTCAGGAGTTCAATGCCCCGGCGCCCAGTAGATTGGCATTTGCCGTTACTGGCATCCTTGCGTTTGCCGGCGCCCTGCTGATGGGCATCGGCGGCGGTATCGGCTTGGTCGGCACCTTACTGGCCATTGTCGGTGCCGTGCTCTACGTGCTCGAGCGCACGGGCCACCCCGTGGTTTCGCGCCTGGGCAAGACGGGCGTGAGCCAAAATGTCATCGCCTACCACAAGGCCTCGGGCCCGCTTGCGTCTCCGCGCAACCGCCCGGTGGTCGTTGTCGCACACTACGACTCTCCCCGTGCTGAGCTGCTCGCCCGCGAGCCTTATGCTTCGTATCGTGCGCTCATTGCCAAGCTGTTGCCCGTTGCCACGGTTGCCCCCGCTGCCGTTGCCATCCTGCGTATCCTGCCGCTCCCCGGCGCGCTCAAGGTTCTGCTGTGGATTGTCGCGATCCTCGCTTCCCTCGTTGCACTTGTCAACGCGGCAAACATCATCTCTAACCGCCACATTCTTCCCTATACGTCCGGCGCGGTGTGCAACAAGTCTTCTGTCGCCGCTATGCTCGGCGTTATGGACAACGTTGCTCCCTTCCAAGGCGAAAACGAGTTTCCCGACGATGTTCCGTTCGATACCTATTTTGGGGAGCAGAAACGTCGTGCCGAGGAAATGGCGCGCGCGGCGGCGGAGTATGCCGCGGCCCAGCAGCAAAACGACTACGGCAACACCATCGAGTATGAAGAGCCTACCTACGCCGAGGACGAGTTCGGTCAGCCGATTGCTCCCGACGCTCCGGCCGAGCCCGAACAGGGTGAGGCTTTCGACGAGCAGATCGAGGGCTTTGAGGGTGCGTCTGCCGACGAGACGCTGATTGGCGCCATTGTGCCCGAGGATCAGAATCAGGCTGTCCAGGCCGAAGAGTTCAATGACGAGGTTCCCGCTGCCGAGCCGGCGGAGGAGCCTGTCGCGGCCGAGCCCGAGCTCAAGCTCTATCGCAATGCCGCCGGCAACATCCGCTTTGGTTCGGATGCCATCCGTGCGCTCGGAATGCTTCCCGAGTCCTGCACGCTCGATTACGAGGAGGGCGAGGAGCCGACGTTTGAGGCCGAGCCTGCTCCCGTCGTGACGGCGCCTGCGCCCGTTGCCACCGTGGATGATGAGTCTGCCGTGGTTACCGCTGCCGTTGCCGAGCCCGAGGCAGTGTCCGCGATCGATCCCGCGGCAGGACTGGACATTTTGGCTCCCGCCGCGCCGGCGCAAGACGTTGCGGACGAGTCTGACGACGATTACGTTGAACAGCCGAGGCGTGCGTCTTACGAGAGCGATACTGATTTCTCGGCCGAGATTCCCGCGGCAACGCCCCATGCCGATATTGCATCCGCGTTCTCTTCGATTGGCGCCGGCGCTTCCAACTTCTTTAAGGGTGCGCTTGCAAAGGGCAGGAAATTTGTCGACGATTTCGAGGAGAAGCGCGCTGCCGCACGCGAGGCTGCCGAGCAGGAGGCTATCGCTCAGCAGCAGGCAGCCGAGGCGGCACGTGAGCGCGCGGCGCAAGAGTTCGAGCAGAACGAGGCTATGCAGTCCGTGCCCGTCGACGCTGCCGAAGCTACGACGTCCTTTGAGTCCCAGCAACCGGCGTCCGCGGATGTTGTTGAGGCAACAACGTCTTTCGAGGCTCAGCAGCACGTCGATAGCACCATGTCGTTTGATGCCGCGAAGTTCGATTCCACGATAACGTTTGAAAAGCAAGGCACCGCGATTGCCGAGCCCCTTCCTCCTTCCGATGAGCAGGACGACGCGGCAGACGATGACGAGCCCATTGATGCTGCCGCAATCCAAGATGCCGCCGAGGACGAGCCCGTCGAGGCCAACTCTGACGAAGAGCAATACGCAACAGCCGAGCAAGATGATTCGACCGAGGTCGAGCAGGAGGAAGTGCCTGCGGTTTCCGAGGCTCCCGAGACAGATGAGTCGAGGCCTTACTCCACGCAGATTTTCACCATGCCGACCCCGAGTGGTTCCGGTGCCACGGTTGCCGATGTTGCTCCCACCCAGGACGAAACGGTCGATTCCCTTATGGCCCAGATTTCCTCCCAGGCATCGCCGCGTCCGCAGATGAATGTTCCCGATCCGGCGTCAGCTCCGTCGCCTGCACCTTCCTCGTCTCCGCTGGCTTCGGTCCCCGATCCGTCGCTGCCGTCGATGAAGCAGGCAAACGTTGCGTCTCGCACGTCGCTGTTCGACCTTCCCGACCCCTCCGCACAGGTCAACGACCCCTTTGCTACCGCTCAGGGTCCCGAACCCACATCGGCACCCGTTGCGCCTCCTATGCCCGTTGCGTCGGGCGCTCAGCCGATCGAGACCATTTCGGCTCCCGCCCCGGCGGCACCCAAGTCTCGCAAGCGCGGCCTGGGCGGCCTGTTCGGTCGTAAAAAGAAAAACGAACAGGACAGCATGAGTGATTGGCTGGGCGTCGAAGACGATTACGATGCCAAGAAGTCCGGTCGCGGCATCGGTTCGTGGGATAATTTCGAGGACGATAACGATGGCTGGAAGGGCGGCGCTACGTCTTCCGACGGCGCTTCTTCCGAAGATATGCTTTCGGCTGTCGCCTCTATGGGTGACGATGAGCTGCTCGGTCACGATATCTGGTTTGTGGCAACGGGCGCCTCGGATTGTGATGGCGCCGGCATGAAGGCCTTCTTGGCTTCGCATCGCGATAAGCTCCGCGGCGTATTCTTCATCAATCTTGAATCCGTCGGCGCCGGTAGGCTTTCGGTGGTGACGGTTGAGGGCGAACGGCAGCTGCTCAAGGGCGATCGCCGCATCATGAACCTGGTCAGCAAGGTGTGCAAGTCGTTCCATGTCGATTGTGGCGCGCTCGAGATGCCCTATGCCAAGACCGATGCCTACGCCGCGCTCGAGGCGAGCCGCCGAGCCCTCACCATCGCCGGCGTGGACGGCACGCGCCTGGCTTGTGCTCGTACCGAGGACGACCTGCCCCACAATGTCAACCCGACGAACATTGCCACGGTATCCGAGGTCGTGACCGAGGTTATCCGCCGTTCGTAGACGGAGCTCTAAGGAGTCAACGTGTTTTCGTATATTAAGCGCCATTGGCCTGTCTACGTGATTTTGACCTTGATTGCCATTGCGTTGGGGTTTGGAGCCGCCTATATCGTGGGCGCGAAGGGCTCGACCCCCGCCTCCGCAATCAGCGAAGAGGTGGAGCAAGAACAGAGCACGGGTGCCGATGGGATTCATGAGTCCGAGCAAGCAATCGTTGATGGTGGATCTTCGTCTGCAGAGTAGATACGGCGATTTAAATGATTGAAAGCGGGCGAGCCGGGGGACTGGCTCCCCCCCCTTTTTCT
>NZ_QROG01000016.1:27522-48467 GCF_003474585.1 Collinsella sp. AF39-11AT
CTCGCCCGCTTTTTCATCGCGCTAGCGCTTCTTTGGGATTGACCTAAGGCGAGCGAACCATAGGGCTGCGGCACCCGAGGTCAGGAGCGCGGTGATGCAAGCGGCGATGGGGGCTGATCCTGTTGCCGGTAGGTCCTGCGGTAGGGTACAGCGTTGAATGACACTGTCCTCGTCATGTGACTCAAGTTTATCGCCGCCGCCGTTGCGGCAAAGATCGACGCGTGCGCTGTTGGTGAGTGCAGTTTGGGGTGTATAAGCCGACGTTGCCTGCATGTGCACGACTGCGCCCCGAGCGTCTGTGCCAAGGATTGCTCTGGCATCGTCAAGGTCGTCGTGCTCATCTTTGAGATCATCGCGGGTCCAAGAATCCGTATCGCTTCGAGTCGTAAAGTCGGCGGCTACCGCACCGTATTCAATGCGAATGCCCGTCACGACGGTATTGGATGCAAGGTCGAGTTCTTTCGCCTCGAGTGTGGCGGATTCCGTGGTCGAGACATCCGCCTTCCAGAGGTGCCAGTCGTCGTAATCGACGAGGCGGCAATCTTCACCCAGACTCTCTTTTACTTCGTCGGACTCAAGCCAAGGATTTTCGTGCCCATCGTCAAGCGTCGCGTTTGCCGGCTCATCGACGTCTGTCGAGTCCAACGGCGTCGTGCGATACCACACGTTGCACAGACCGTTGAGGTCGCCGATGGCGACGGGGGTTTCGATTGAGACGAATCTCGCCGTGCCGTCTTTGGCGCACTCAAGATCATCGGTAATCGTAAACTCATCAACCCAAGTAGCGGAATCGTTTCGAGCATCGATGGTATAGGAGAAAAGCCCATCCGTATTGGTTTGCATCGCGGCGCGGTTTTTTCCATCGCCGTTAGCCAACAGACCCTTCCCGATAGGTTGGACAAGTTCCTGACGCTTGTCGACCTGTCCTTTGATCTCGATGGGCGCATCCTTCATCGCGACGGATTGGACTTCTCCCGTATCCTTTATTTCAAACGTTATCTCCTCGGCAAGGTCATAGGTCCGCGGAGACATCGTTTCGCGCAACGAGTAGGTGCCGGGTGCAAGATGTTCGATGCGGTGTGGCTTGTCGGATGAGGTCCAGGAGTCTATTTCGGTTTTATCGGGACCATATAAGGTGAGCTGTGCACCTTTCACTTCCTGCTCTCCGCTTGCATCGACCTTGGAGATATCAACCTTGGTGTAATCGTCGGATACGTTAAGCCGTGCTTCCACAACGGGTGTTTTCTGGTCGGCATAGGTAAGGTCGACGATATGGTGCGTCCGGTCGAGTAAGAAGCCGGTCGGCGCTTGAGTCTCGACAACCTCGTAGCGTGCGGTGCCAGATCCCAGCGGGAGGTCGTCCGCGCGTGCCTCTCCAGTTTCATCCGTCGCGACGGTCGCGACGGTCTCACCGTCGAGCGCGGCAATGCTACCATCGGGGCGCACGATATCACCCGAGGCACGGATCTCAAATATGGCGCCCGCGAGGCTGCTGCCGTCTACGGCATCGGTTTTAACGATCCTGATGTTTCCGGTCGCGGCGTGGTCATAATACGAGGCGATTGCAAAGGGCGTTAGGTTCATGTCGGCGGGTATGTTTACCTCGATCTCTTCACCGACAAGATAGGGCTCTTTGGCCGAGGTTTCGCGTACATAATAGGTGCCCGGCACGAGCGATTCGGGCAGTGTGACGGTGCCGGTCGCGTCAGTCGTAAAGGTGTCCATTACATTATGTGCTGGATACCAGCATGTTTGTGAGACAGGTTTGTGATTGCTGTCGAGGAGTTGGAAGGTGAATCCGGCTAGCGGAACAGAAGCGCCTGTTTGGGCATCGCGTTTTACAATCTGGAGATGCGTCGACAGAGCGTGGTTGTCCACGATATATTGAAGCTCGGCGCCGTCGGAAATCTGATTGGCCCCGACGGTCCATTCCCCTGCACGTTTAAAACCCTCGGGGACGGTTTCCGGAACCTCGCGAACGGTGTAGCCGGCGCGGTCGTATGGGATGGCTCCGTGGACACCGGCGGGTCGCTTGCCTGCGCCGAACCATGCTTCTGGCTGATCTTTGGTGGAGGCAAAGCCATAGATGTTTGTGGTCAGTGTGCCAACAACCTGCTGAGAGCTGTTGCTGACAACCTCAAAGACAACACCTCCTGCCGGCTGCTCCAGGCCGGATTGATCGCTATCGCCGTAGTCCTTGAATTTGGAAATCTCAAGGTCAAACGCAATGGGGATATCGGAAACGCGCGATTCGATCTCGACCACGCCTGAATCACCGAGATGGTCGGCTCCAACGGTATAGGACCAGCTGTCGTTGGCTGGCAGGTAGCCCTCGGGGGCTTTTGACTCGTAGATGGTAAAGGTTCCTAGGGGGACATCGGTGAGGGTAGCTCGACCGTTTTCATCGGTTGTGAGGGTTTGCGCCCATCCGGGGGTGGATTGCGACACGCACGTGAACTCTGCTCCTGCGAGTGAAGATCCCACCTGGGGTCCGGCATTCGTCGCGGCATCGAGTTTTACGACATGCAGGGTGATGGCGCCGGGTTGTTCATCAACGGCGACCTGTTCACCGTCATTCCCCGTGGTAAAGGCGATGCGATCACGACGGGGGACATAGCCGGCCGGCGCCTTTGTTTCAACTAGGTAGTATGCCGTGTTGGGCAGAAGTGCTGCCTGCGCTCGACCGTTGCTGTCCATCTGGATGGTGCCGACACGCGCGCCGCTGGCGCTCTCAAAAACATCGAATGTTGCCCCGTCAAACTGATAAGTATTGTTTCCGCTGGTAATGGCAGCGTTTGCAGGCTGCTTTTGGAAGGAAACAGAGACCGCCGGCAGTACATAGAGCATGTCTTGACGTTTGCTGCCGCCCGATACGGCTCCTAGATAGCGCCGCGCGCGGTGCGGAGCGGCTTTGATGCTTCCTGATTTTGCTCTGTCGTGGAGCCATCGCGCAGCCGCCACGACTTCATTGTCGGCGGTAAAGTGTCCACTCTTGGTTTTGCCCTGAGCGGTCGTGTAGGAGTAGGTGCCGTCGACATGGGTAGTGCCGTTGAGCATCCATACGGCAAGTTGGGTGGCGGCGCGGGCGCGATCTGGTGAAAGATGGTAACCGCCAAACGACGTGGCGGTAGGATATCCGTGACAAACGATTGCCGCGAACTCGTCGTCGAGCCACACCCAGCCTTGATCAAAGTTGAGCCATGGGCCGCCCGGCTTGGTGGGGCCGGGGCGCTCCTGGTTCATGCAGTAGGCAATCGAGGCGTCTTGAGCTTCATACTTGCCGATGAAGAAGGGCCCACAATCATCGCTAATGGTGCGGAAGCCGAGCTGATCGTAGCCATCGACGGCAAATGCGGCTCCCGGTGCCAGGCAGCCGAAAAGCAGGAAGAGGAGCAGGAGCAGCGGACCTGTTGCGATTGCGCTGTGGACAGAGTGCGTGGGTGCGTTGGACATGGCTGCTCCTTATCCCTCGTGCGCCGCACGGGGAGGCCGCGGCGCTTGGGATGAGGCTACCGCCATGGTTCATGCGGGTAAGTACCAGAAGCTGACCAAAAGCTTGCCCGATTTCTGACAAAGCGAACTCAAATACAACAATCAGATAAAAGTACAGGTAGAAGATGGTAAGAAAAGAAAGACAAAGGTCCTCATCTCCACAATTGACGCGATTTTCAAACGAATCTCCACAGCTAAAACAAGCATCACCACCCTTGTATCGAACAAGACAACCGCGTTATACTAGCCAACACAAGCGGGCATCGCCAAGTGGTAAGGCATCAGCTTCCCAAGCTGACACTCGCGGGTTCGAGTCCCGTTGCCCGCTCCAGTTAAGAGCACAAGCACGGCACCATCACGGTGCCGTGCTTTTTTCAATAAAGTGCCGGGACTCGAACCCGACAGGGTGCGAGCGTTAAATAAACGCGAAGCGTTTATAGCGAGCAGGCAAGGTCGCCGATAGGCGACCGCAGCCGGTGCGTATTTGCGAAGCAAATACGCGGACGTCCCGTTGCCCGCTCCATCAGCCAAGGGGGATGCTGGGACACTCGGTTCGATCCGGTCTCCTTCGGCGGCTTTGCGGACCGGGGCATGCTGACCACAGCAGGTGTGCGTCCGCGACGCGGGCGCGCGGACGTCCCGTTGCCCGCTCCTGCTTCAAAATGTTAGGTTCATGCCTGCTGCCCATACTTGCACCCGCGCACGGTACAATGGTTGGGTTACGACCAACGTGCCAATAACCAAAAAGGAGCCGCTATGATCGATCGCTATACCCGCCCGGAGATGGGACACATCTTCTCCCTCGAGAACAAGTACGCCATTTGGCAGGAGATCGAGGTCCTGGCCTGCGAGGCCCAGGCGGAGCTCGGCAAGATCGGCATTTCTAAAGACGAAGCCCAATGGATCCGCGACCACGCCAACTTTGAGAAGGCAAAGGTCGACGAGATCGAGGAAGTCACGCGCCACGACGTTATTGCCTTCCTGACCAACATGAAGGAGTACATCGACGCTGATGTTCCCGAGGGCGACCCCAAGCCCAGCCGCTGGGTTCACTATGGCATGACCAGCTCCGATCTGGGCGATACGGCTCTGTGCTACCAGCTCACCCAGGCCTGCGATCTGATCATCGAGGACGTCAAAAAGCTCGGCGAGATCTGCAAGCGCCGCGCCTTCGAGGAGCGCAACACGCTTTGCGCTGGCCGCACCCATGGCATCCATGCCGAGCCGATGACCTTCGGCATGAAGTTTGGCTCTTGGGCCTGGGAGCTCAAGCGCGATCTGGATCGTCTTGAGGATGCCCGCAAGAACGTTGCCTTCGGTGCCATCTCGGGCGCGGTCGGCACGTACAGCTCCATCGAGCCGTTTGTCGAGGAGTACGTCTGCGAGCACCTGGGTCTGGTCCACGACCCGCTGTCCACGCAGGTCATCTCCCGCGACCATCATGCCTATCTCGCCGGAGTCCTCGCCACCACGGCGGCCACCTGCGAGCGCATCGCTACCGAGGTTCGCAATCTGCAGAAGACCGATACGCTTGAGGCCGAGGAGCCGTTCCGCAAGGGTCAAAAGGGCAGCTCCGCCATGCCGCACAAGCGCAACCCGATCACCATGGAGAAGGTCTGCGGCCTGTCGCGCATCGTGAAGTCCAACGCCCAGGTCGCCTTCGACAATGTCGCCCTGTGGCACGAGCGCGACATTTCGCACTCCTCTGCCGAGCGCGTCGCCCAGGCCGATAGCTTCATCGCGCTCGACCACATGTTCCAGTGTCTCATTCGCGTTATCGACGGCCTGCAGCTGTATCCGGCTCGCATGATGGCCAACCTCAACAAGACTCGCGGCCTCATCTTCTCCTCCAAGGTCCTGCTGGCCCTCGTCGATACGGGCATCACCCGCGAGGATGCCTATGCGATCGTGCAGGAAAACGCCATGGCTACCTGGCACGAGGTGCAGGACTGCGCCGCCGGCCCCACCTTTAAGGAGCGTCTCGAGGCCGATCCGCGCTGCACCGTCAGCCAGGAGAAGCTCGACGAGATCTTTGATCCGTGGGACTTCCTCACCCGCATCGACACGGTCTTCGATCGCCTGGAGCAGCTCGAGTTCTAACTGATCGATTGGGGACGAAGTCAAACCGATCAGTTTACTTTCGGCCTCCGTTGAAGCTCGGCCTTTCAGCCCAAGCCCCGTTGGTAACGCGTTTATCAACGGGGCTTTTGCGTGGGAGCGTCGGGAAAGTCACACTTCAGCGGATGATGGTATATTGCAGAAATGTCGCTTGCCGTTAATTTGCCCCTTCTGGCAAACATTAGCTTGCAAGTGCTCGTTGGGGGGGGGGTATCCTTAAGCCAATTTTAAGGTGTGGGAGAATGCTGCGTTTTTTCACGAGAGATTGGACTTAGGGGAATGAGAAAAGGGTTTCGGAGGATAGCCGCAGGCATCTGCGTTGCTTTAACGGCGGCAACGTTTGGGCTGACGGTGGCCGCCCCGCATGCGGATGCTGTCATGCTGGAGTCGCAGGATGGTTCCATGGGTGCATCGTTTCTCCCATACGATTCGTCTACAGGCGATGTGTGGTCAGAATTTGATGTCGCTGTTGGACAGACGGTGAAAGGAAGGCTTTCCTTTTTTAATAAAAATCACGAATGGGCGCCCATTGACCCTAGTGATATCGATATCACATCGTCTGATGAGGATATCGCTAAAGTGAGCTATAAATCACGTGATTGGGTGTTGACAATTAGTCCCACCAAAGTCGGCACAACGACTATAACCATGAAGAGCAGGGCTGACGAGAGTTTAAACGGTTCTCTTAAGATTAAGAGCGTGGCTAATCTCAATCCAATTAAGGTGAGTTTCGTATCCTATGACCAATCCGGTGCGACGACAACGACTGCAACGCTGGGTTACACGGATGATTGTCCGCAAAAATGCGGGAACACGCACTATGCATTGCTAGAGGGGACAGTTTACGTTCACCCCAAGGACGAGACCCGTGCGGCTACATATTTTGAAATAAAGGAAGATCCCTCAAAGGATTCCAAAGTTCAGGCAAGGGTGAATTCGAATTATTATTCATATGGAACTTCTGAGCTAAGCGCTTCTTTGCAACTCGAGGCGTTGGCGAAAGATGCAAAAGAGGCCAAGGTTCTTGTCGACTATTGCAACGGCGAGACCGAGACGAAGAAGCTATGTGATGTTGTAACCGAGAATCAGGAGCCTGGATTCAATGAGCGTGGGAACAAAAAACAAAAGATGCTGGTTGGGGACAGCTCTTATCTTTCTGCCATTCTCAACGTTTCCCCAAATGAAGCACTGAAGGCATGCCAGCGTGCACATTGGGATGCGCTCGTTAGCTCTGTAACCTATTCTCTAGAAAGCAGCGATGTTGTTGAGCTTACCGATGGTGAAAACTCGTTTAAGGCAATAAAGCCTGGCACCGTTAAGGCTCATGCTCGTGATGGCCTTGGCAATGACCATCCCTTTGAGATAGAGGTTGTCGACCCTGCGGAAGTGAGCCTTTCGAAGGCTAAGTTTGTGTCGAGCGATTATACATTTCCCTGTGAGGTCAGTTCAGATAGTATATCCAAAGATTGGCTTTGGCTGGAATGTGACAGGGGGTTTGAATATCCAAAGGGCGTGCTGAGCAAAAGCGCTGAGGAATTGATGGACTCCTATGCCGGCGCAAAGTATTCTTTCACTTCAGATAATCCCGATGTCCTCGAGGTAAAAGGACCGATGTTTAATGGTGGCAGTTACTTGGGGTATTTAGTGCCTCATAGTTACGGCGATGCAACGGTTTCAATGTACTTGGGTGGTCGTCTCTGCGACACTATGACCGTTCACGTCGTCAAGCCGGGCGAGGAACCTGCAAAAACTACGGTCTCCATTACGGATGGTTACTCAACATCTATGGACAAGGGCACGACTCAGCAGTTGAAGGCAAAGGTTTCCCCTGACGATAAGGCCAGTAAGGTTGTCTGGTCCTCTTCTAACGAGAACGTCCTTACCGTCGATGGCAACGGTCTTGTTATCGCTGTCGGTGACGGTAATGCCACGATCACGGCAACAGTTGATGGAGTCTCTGCAACCACGGATACAATTACGGTAACCACTCCGGTAGTAAGGATCTCGAGCGTCAGTCTCAGCGCGTCGAATCTTAAGCTTGCTGTGGGCGGCGAGCCCTCGACGTTGACCGCAACGGTTGAGCCCAACAATGCAACGAATAAGAATGTGTCCTGGTCTTCGAGCGACCCGGAGGTCGCCACGGTTGCGGACGGCGTCGTGACCCCGGTCAAGGCCGGTGCTGCCACGATCACCGTTACCACTGAGGACGGCGAGTATAGCGCCACGTGCAAGGTGACGGTTATTCAACCTGCAACGGGTATCACACTCGATAAGCAGAAGGTCACGCTTGTGGGCGCTGCAACCGAGCAGCTTAAGGCAACGGTCGTTCCCGCGGAGGCTGACCAGACGGTTGTCTGGAAGTCCAGTAACGACAGCGTCGCTACGGTCGATCAAACCGGCAAAGTGACGTCTGTTTCCAAGGGCGCCGCAACCATCACTGCTTCGACCGAAGATGGCACCTATTCTCAGGATTGCGCGGTGACTGTTTCCAACCCCGCAACGAACCTTACGGTCGACCAGACCGCTCTTAACCTCAAGAAGGGCGAAGAGCGCACCGTGAAGATTTCTCTTGTTGGAGCCCTTGCGGGCGAGGTCGACGAGACCAAGCTTGCTCTGGATAACACGGGCGCTTCTAAGGCGTTTGAGGTTGTCGACAACGGCGATGGCTCCTACACCGTTACCGCCCTCAAGACCGGTTCTGGCTCATTTGTCATTACTGCAGAATCGCTCTCCCAAACCGTCTCGGTGACCGTGACCAACCCCGTCCAGAAAGTCGAGCTCGACAAGACGAGCCTGTCCTTTACCGTCGGTGATGCCTCCGTAAAGCTCTCCGCAACGGTGAGTCCTGTCGATGCAGACGATACGACGGTGAGCTGGGCCTCCAGCGACTCGTCGATCGCTACGGTCAAAGACGGCGTCGTGACGCCGCTTAAGGCCGGTACCGCCACGATCACCGCCACCTGTGGTGACAAAACAACGACCTGTACCGTTACTGTAGCGGCGAGGACCATTGCGGGCGTTGCAGGTAGCGACGGAACGGACGTTAGCGTAAGCGCCGAGAACAATGCCGCTGCCGGCATTGCCCAGAACAACAGCATCTCTCTTGTGGTCGAGGAACCGACAAATCTTACCGACGCCGCCAATGCTACAATTTCCGGCCTTGAGCAGGGGAGTACCAAGGTTGCCGATAAGCTCGATATCAAGCTTCTCAAGGACGGCGAGGTTATCGAGGACTACGAAGGCATGTCCTTCATCGTCCGTGTCAAGATGACTGCCGCCATGAAGGCGCTCACCAATCTCAAGGTGCTCTACGTTGCTGAGGATGGTTCCACCCAGGCTATGGATACGTGGATCGAGGGGGACTACCTCTGCTTCCGCACGAGCCACTTCTCGACGTACGTGGTGACGGGCGAGGAGGCCAATGGGGAGCCGGCTCAGCCTACGCAGCCCGTGACGCCGTCCCAGCCTGGTCAGCAGACGACGACCAGGGTGACCAAAAAGTCTACTAAGACTACTAAGGGTGCGCTCGCCAATACGGGCGATCAGGCCCCTGCCGTCGCCTTTATTATGGCCGTTGCCGGCGCTTCGTTGATTGCCTTCGCGCTTATGCGCAAACGTCTCGAGCGTTAGGGCGCCCCTCTCGTTTAAGCGCGACCTTTCAGTCCAAGCCCTGTTGGTAACTCGTCTTACTAACGGGGCTTTTCCGTTAAAGACTTCAGCCCGTGTGTCGCGTGCAGTGCGGCGCGTCGGAAACCGCCAGATACGCGGTCGGCGCCAACGGCCTGAACGAGGCGGCGGTCGGGGGTGCATTCGGGAGCAGTTGAGCTTCGAGTAGGGTTAAACTAATTCGACCGCTTGCGGTTGCATTTGGACCATTGGCGCCTTGCCCGTCTTGGGCGAGGCGCTTTTTTTTATTGCCGCATCAGCCCCGGGTATAAAATGAAATCCGACTGCTGTTTCGATGAAGGGAGGCGCGTGCCCGGACGTATCAAGCGAGTCACCATTGTCTCGTTTACGCTCATGCTCCTTGTTGCTGCCTGTGTGGTCGCCCTGACGTATACCGTTCGAAGCAGCTCTTCCTCCTCGAATGAAGCCGACAAAGATCTCCCAGTACTCAAAATCGGCGTTACGGATAACGACCCCTATGTGTATATCGATACCACGGGCGATTACGTCGGTATCGATATCGACATCGCCCGCGAGGCCTGCAAGCGTGCGGGGCTCAAGCCACAGTTTGTCGATATTGACTGGAACGATCGCGACCGGCTGCTCAAAAACGGTGATATCGATTGCCTGTGGTGTGATTATTCTCCCTGTTATCGCGAGGATAAGTATTACTGGACCGAGCCGTATCTAACCGTGACGGTCTCGGTTGCCGCCAAGAAAACGAGCGGCATCAAGTCCTTGGCGCATCTCGATGGAAGCAAGACCATCGCGGTGATTGCGGGCTCGGTGAGCGAACGCCGATTGCTCGCAGGGGATCTGGAAATCTCGCCGGACGTGCAAATCAAATCGTACGGTTCTGCCGAGCTCTGCAAAGCCGCCCTCGCCAAAGGGTATGTCGACTGTTGGATGGCGGACGTTCAGCCGCTTGATCGACTTGTCGCCCAGTATCCCGGCCTTTACCGCGTGTTCGCTGACAACGTTATGACGGTTGACCTTGGCGTCGCGTTTAAGGACGGCTATGAGGGGGAGTACGTCAAAAACCTCAATACCGTGCTGTTCGAGATGGATCGAGATGGCACGATTGAGCGCATTGTGGGCAAGTACAAGGCAGGGGCGACGACGGACGGGCAAGGAGCGGAATCATGACAAATGATGAGCGCCGCTTGCGCCGAAAGGCATTAGTCACCGCGGCTATCTGCGTTGTGGTCAGCGCTGTTCTGTTGGGTCTGCTGTATATGGTCGGCACGCATCGCTGTCTCGATAAAACGCTTGGGTTTGGTCAGGAAACCATGGTGTTTTTAAAAAACGCCTGCGAAAAATATGACCGATATGAACAGGGAAGAAAAACCGAAGCGACGCACAATTTGGATGCCGTGCTCGAGTCGTTTTCGACGTTCTTGCCGTCTGATCACGTTGAAGTCAACGATGACCTCGTCGAGGAGTACGTCCATACCGAGCACCTTTCGGGAATGTTGGTCATGGACGCCGACGGCCATATGGCCGCTCATTACGATATTGATGGTCGCGATCCGCTGATGCTGTGGCGAGAGGAGCTGGCCTGTTCGTCGGTCGCATCGATGTATCGAGGATCCAAGGTGTCCTACTCGACGGTCGTTGAGCGTCGCGATGTCGATTTTGCCGTGAGTGTTGTTCCGTACGGTGATGGCGTAGCGCTGGGGTATCGATCGCTTGCGCTCGAGCCCGCCGATGATTATTCGTATACGATCGCCGACGTGCTCGTGAACAACACATTCCATCAGAGCCCAACGGTGCTCGTGATGCGCGATATGCAGATCGTTTCCTCAAACGATTCGAATGTCGATCTAACCCTTGCCCGGCTTCTTGCCGATAGCGGAATTGATTGGAAAGACGAAGGCTTAACACGTATCGAATATCGGGGAAGTACCTGGTATGCCGTGCGTGCGGCGTATGAGGACTATCGCCTGTTTGCGCTTTATCCCAAATCTGAGGTCATGTCGGGCAGGATTTCATTTATCGCTGCCGGCGTGCTGGTGCTCTTGGCGTTTTGGGTTGTAGTGCTGTTGGCGCGCAACATTGCCGATCGTCGCAATTTGGCCGAAAAGGACAAGCAACTCGGCATCATCAATGCTATCAGTTCCATATATGAGTCGACCTTCCTGCTGCATCTCGATACGCTCGAGATCGAGGGAATTAACATGTCGCCATCGGTGGCGAAGATATTTGCCGAGCACGCCGAGGCATATGACTTTTTTGCAACGGTTTGCCGAGACATTGTGAGTCCCGAAAGTCGCGAGGCGGTCATGGAGCTCTTAGATATAAAGACACTTCGGGATCGTATGGAGGGCGTGCCGTACTTGGATGCCGAGGTGCGAGATTGCCGAGGTACGTGGTATTCGCTGCAGGTTGTTCCACAGCGCCGCGATGAGCGGGGTCGACTGGAATCGGTCGTCGTGGCGACGCATAACATCTCGATGACAAAGCGCGCCGAGGAGCTCTCTTTCCAGGACAAGCTGACGGGACTTCGCAATAGAAATTACCTTGAGTCCCTTGGCGACGATCTGGTGAACGAGTCCCTGCCCGTGAGTGTGATCATGATGGACTGCAATTTCCTCAAGCATACCAACGATCTCTACGGTCACGAAATGGGCGATGAGCTGCTACGGCGTACGGCGTCTGTATTGAGGCGGGCGGCAGGCGAGAAGTTTGTGCCTATGCGCATTGGTGGCGACGAGTTCTTGTTGATTTGCCCTCACACCGATCGCGAATCCGCATGTGAAGTAGTGCAAGATCTTCGCCTCAGCCTTGCTGCTGCGAGCGATGAGGTGCTGACAGTCAGTGCGTCGTTTGGTGTCGCGACGGCAGAGACACCCGGATGTACACTGACCGAGATGTACCACATCGCTGACCACAACATGTATCAAGAGAAACGAAAAGTCCACGCTCGGGAAGCAGATTGCTAGTATTGCTGCCGCCGGTTTGCGCATTGGGGAATGTTGAATCGGTGCCCGCGATACTTTATCGGTTCGGACGGGGATAATAGACGTCTGAAATTGCTTTACGAGAGGGGAACGCAATGATTAGTTTTGATTACAAGCCTCAGGGCGTATGCGCTCGCAATATCCACCTTGACCTGTCCGATGACGGCAACAAGGTGGTGGGCGTCGAGTTTACCGGTGGCTGCAACGGCAATCTCAAGGCTATCTCCAAGCTGGTCGAGGGCGCTCCTGCCGATCGCGTAATCGAGGTTCTCGCCGGTAATACCTGCGGTATGAAAAAGACTTCTTGCGCCGATCAGCTCACGCGCGCCATCGAGGCCGCTCGCGCCGAGATCGCCTAATGAGTATCGCCGACCACGTCAAGAACGGAATATCGCGCCGCGGCTTTGTGCTCGGAGGGGCTGCCGCGGGCGCTGCCACGGTGCTTGCCGGATGCTCAAAGAAAACGGGTACCAGCGACGATGCTGCCGGCGAGCCACAGGTTATCAAAGACGACTCAAAGATTGTCTCGATTACGGATGAGTATGAGGCCGTCGATATCGATCTTGAGCCCATGGCTTCATGGACATTGCCCTTGGGTACGCTGCTGTACTACTGCGACGGCGATTACGCCGCGGCGATGATGGCCCCGGCGTCTGCGTTACATGCCAACACGCTTGGCGTGCTCAACTTGGGCGACGGCTCGCTCACGACGCTTATCGAGGATCCCGTCGAAGGTACGGGGTATTCGTTTTACGATGTTCGCGCCGGCGATGGCGTGTTTGCTTGGGTCGAGATGAACTTTGCGAACTCATCGTGGAAACTCTACGCTCAAAATCTGTCGGGCGCTTCGCTCTCTGGCGACGTGGTTGA
Source organism: Collinsella sp. AF39-11AT (assembly GCF_003474585.1). NCBI lineage: Bacteria > Bacillati > Actinomycetota > Coriobacteriia > Coriobacteriales > Coriobacteriaceae > Collinsella > Collinsella sp. AF39-11AT. The sequence goes on from NZ_QROG01000016.1 coordinate 40,629, forward strand.
GCTCGATCGGGGTGGCAAGGACTATGATCCGCCACTGTTTACGGCGTTCGGGTCATCGGTCATCTGGTATAAAATGCCTTCGGCAGGCGGCAATAAAACGAGTAGTGATTCGTTTTGCTATCGTCGCTCGCTTGATGAATCCAAGGCCGAGGTAATTTGGAAATCGATGGGCCGCTTTGCATCGGCCCCGCGCGCGAGCGACGGCATTTTGACCATCTCGCCGCGTGTCCGCAACGACGAAGGCGTCTACTATGGCATAACGGCAATCGATCTGACCGATGGCAACAACACCAAACGTGCCCAGCTAGTCCTTCCCTCGTCAGTCTCGCCTTTCGAGGCCGTATATATGGGCGATACCTTCGTGTTTTCTATCGAGGCGACCTATAGTGGCGTGGGCAGCTTGGGCAACATGGGCACGTATATCGGTAATGAGGGAGGGCCGTACCTCTTTCTGTCCCGCGAGCCGCTCGCATGTGCTGCCGGCAAGAAGAATAAATATCTCGTTAAGGTACAGGCATCGCATTTTCTCATCGACACCTCTGCCAAGACCTATGGCTCGCTGTTGTCGCCCGACCGCGCTTTGGAATATGGCGATTATCCAGCTACGGCGGGAAAATCGGACTCATTCCTTACGTACGCCACGGTGCGCAACAGCCAGGGTATACCCGAGACGGTCACCGCACGCCTATTCTCTCTTTAAGCTTAGAGGGGTTAAAAAGGCGCCAACAGGGGAATAAACGCGTTGTAATTGTGAGTACCGCCCGCCGAGCTGCCGCGTCATAGTGGCATCCGGCGGGCTCAGGTGCGTTAAAATGGGCTTGTTCTTAGCTGATTGAGACAGGGGGGCCGTGTTATGGCTTCAGATGCAAAAAAGATTCTGCTGGTCGAGGATGAGAAGGCAATCCGTGACGCCGTCGCTGCCTATCTCGAGCGCGAAGGCTACTGGGTTGTGGGTGTCGGCGACGGCCAGTCCGCGATCGAGGAGTTCGAGAAGCATCAGTTTGACCTGGTCGTGCTCGACCTTATGCTCCCCAAGATCCCCGGCGAGCGCGTTTGCCGCACCATTCGCGATACCTCGGATGTCCCCATCATCATGCTGACTGCCAAGGGCGAGATCGAGGACCGTATTATCGGTCTTGAGCTCGGCGCCGACGACTATCTGATTAAGCCGTTCTCGCCGCGCGAGCTTGTCGCGCGCGTACGCGCCTTGTTCCGCCGTGCCCATCAGGCCGACGAGCCAGCCGTCGAGGTACTCGACTTCGGCGATCTGGTCATCGATATCTCGGGCCACAAGATTTTGGTCGAGGGCAAGGAAGTCGACCTGACGGCTTCCGAGTTTAAGCTGCTCACCACGCTTGCCCGTCACCCCGGTCGCGTCTACAACCGCATGGAGCTGGTCGAGAAGGTGCTCGGCTACGACTTTGAGGGCTATGAGCGCACCATCGATAGCCACGTGAAGAACCTTCGCGCCAAGCTGGGCGATGATCCCAAGAAGCCCAAGTGGCTCTACACCGTCCACGGTGTCGGCTATCGCTTCGAGGCTCCGGCCAAGACCGATAAGTCGGACGAGAAATAGGGAAATCACATATGACACCTGCGCGCTTTGAAATCGGACAAAAGCACAAGCAGGAGAGCGAGGCGGGTTCCAAGGCTAGTTGGAACACGCCTCGTTCCGATTCACGGCCAACGATGAGCTATCCCTCGCGCATGGCACTTGCTTTTGCTCTGACATCGCTCATGACGGTATTGGTGCTGGTGGGCGTGGTCTCTGTTGTGTGGGGCACGGTCTTTTCGGATTACACGCGCTCCAATATCGTCGAGATCGCCAATTCTGCTGCCGAAAAGCTTGCGACGTCGTATGAGGAAAACGGCAACTGGACTGCGGGCGAGCTGCGCACGGTCGCGACATCGAGTTTGGTGTCCGACGATTTGGGCATGCAGGTCGTCAATAAAAAGGGCGTTGTTGTCTATGACGACTCGTGGCCTTCGGCAAGTGCGACTGCCGATGTGCGCGAGAGCGAATCGGCGTCTCGCAGCTCGAGCGGTAAAAAGGCCTCGCATAGCCCGGTCTCGTCTGCTCCAACCGACTCCGATAGCGTTGCCAACGTCGAAATCATAGCGTCTTCGGGCGAGCATGTCGGACAGGTGAAGCTATGGGCCATCGGCTCCGATGCCTTGCTCACCAAGGCGGATTCTGCATTTAGGGAGAAGACCTTTAACGCCATGGCCCTCGCCGCGGTTGTTGCAATCTGCATTTCGGTCGTTATCGGATCGCTCGTGTCGCGCATGCTCACCAAGCCGATTCATCGTATTACGAGCACGGCCAAGCAAATTCGCGATGGCGATCTGTCCGCTCGCACGGGCTTGCGTGGCGATGACGAAATCGATCAACTGGGTGAGACCTTTGACGAGATGGCCACCTCGCTCGAGAAGGACATGAAGCACGAAAAGCGCCTGACCTCGGATGTCGCGCACGAGCTTCGCACGCCGCTTATGGCCATGCTTGCAACGGTCGAGGCCATGCAGGACGGCGTGTATCCCACCGACGACGAGCATCTGGAAACCGTTGCTTCCGAGACGCGTCGCCTGGCTCGTCTGGTGCAGCAGATGCTCGACCTGTCGCGCATGGAAAACAGCACGGCTCCGCTCAACCTTGAGCCGGTGGACATGGTTCCTTTCGTGCGTTCCATCGTCAATGCCCAGGAGCGCCTGTTTGTCGACCGCGATCTGCGCTTGCGCTTTGCTGACGAGACGCAAGGTCACGACGATGTCGTCGAAGCCGATCCCGACATGATCACACAATGCGTCATCAATCTCATGAGCAACGCCATGCGCTATACCCCCGAGGGCGGTTGGGTCGTGGTGTCGGTGCTCAGTGACCGCAAACACGTCAGCGTCGCCGTTTCTGATACCGGCATCGGTATTGCCAAGGATGACTTGTCGCGCATCTTCGGCCGTTTTTGGCGCGCCGATGCCAGCCGTGCCCGTGAGGCGGGCGGTCTGGGCGTGGGCCTCGCCGTGACTAAACAGATCGTCGAGCGCCATCATGGCTACATTTCCGTGGAGTCGGAGCTTGGAAAGGGTACGACTTTTACGATTCATCTGCCTCGCGAGCACACGGCGGACGCGGCATCTACTACAATGGAGCACTAGCTTTTCGCTATTCGGTGAAGGAGGGGTTTCGTCCCTGCCGCTCCGAGTTTGCGAAAACGTGCGGGAAAGAACCCGCATTACTGTCGTATTTTGGTAAGGAGTGACTCACGTGACAACGATGGAGCGTCGTCCGGATTCCCGTGGCAAGGTTCGTGATATCTACGATGCCGGTGAAAACCTGCTGATGGTCGCCACCGACCGCATTTCTGCGTTCGACTTCATTCTTCCCGACGAGATTCCGTTTAAGGGAGAGGTGCTCAACCGCATCTCGGCATTCTGGTTCGATAAGTTTGCCGACATCGTTCCCAACCACCTCGTTTCCATCGACCCGGCGGATTTCCCCGAGGAGTTTGCCGAGTATCGTGACTACCTCGCAGGCCGCGCCATGCTGGTCAAGAAGGCCCAGACGATTCCTATCGAGTGCATCGTCCGCGGCTATCTGACCGGTTCGGGCAAGAAGACCTATGACGAGAACGGTACCGTCTGCGGCATTCAGCTGCCCGAGGGTCTGACCGAGGCCTCCAAGCTTCCCGAGCCGCTGTTCACGCCGTCCACGAAGGCCGAGATCGGCGACCACGACGAGAACATTTCGTTCGAGCGTTGCTGCAAGATCGTGGGCGAGGACATCGCCGCGCAGATTCGCGACCTGTCCCTCAAGATTTACAAGGCCGCTGCCGAGTATGCCGCGACTCGAGGCATCATCATCGCCGACACCAAGTTCGAGTTTGGTGTCATCGATGGTAAGGTTACGCTGATCGACGAGTGCCTCACGCCCGACTCCAGCCGTTTCTGGCCTGCCGCCAGCTACGAGGAGGGCAAGATTCAGCCCAGCTACGACAAACAATTCGTCCGCAATTGGCTCAAAGCCAACTGGGATATGACGGGGGAGACCCCGCACCTGCCCGCCGAGGTCATCGATGGCACGTCCGAGCGCTATCGCGAGGCCTTCCAGATCATCACGGGCTCCCAGTTCACAAGTATGAAGGAGAACGCATAAGTGAGTACCCGTAGCGCCACGAACAAGCGCACGCAATCCCACGAAGTTACCGGGGTTGCGCGCAAGTCCGCCGCATCTGCTAAGCCCGCCCGTCAGGCAGCGAGCTCTGTCCGCGTCGTGCCAGCTTCGTCTAAAGCTCGCCGCAAAGAGCTCGAGAAGGGCGAGAACCTCGAGGGCCTCTCTAAAGAGGAGAAGCGCGCTCGCAAGGCCAAACAGCGCGCCAAGGAGGATCGTATCTACACGGTGTCGAATATCCTTCTCAAGCAGGATGAGGACTACACCAAGCGCCGCCGTATTTGGTGGGCCGTGCTCGCTATCGGCATGGTGTTCATCGTGGCAATTTGGGTTTCGTTCTACTTCGTTCCCGGCGGCACGGTGTCCAGTCCCGTCCAGATGGTCGGCATCGTTTTGTCCTATGTCATCATTCTGGGTGACTTTATCTACGACTTCGTTCGTATTCGTCCCCTGCGCAACATGTACCGCACGCAGGCCGAGGGCATGTCCGAGAACAAGCTCAACGCTCTTATTGAGCGCGCGGCTGCCGAGGAGGACACGAAGGCCTCCAAGAAGAAGTAGCGCTTGTATCCATACTTATCGCTAAGATATAAGGCGCGTCGTTTTTGCGGCGCGTCTTTTTACTGTTCTATAGATAGATGGAGTGGCACATGATTCGAGCTGCCCTGACGGTCGAAGAAGCTCTGGAGGGCATGAAGGCCCTGGAGCCCAAGATTAAAAACTATGCGCGTCTGGTTGTCCGCAAGGGCGTAAACGTCAAGCCCGGCCAGGAGGTTGTCGTTCAGTCTCCGGTCGAGTGCGCGCCTTTTGCCCGCGTGGTGGTCGCGGAGGCTTATGACGCCGGCGCTGGCCACGTGACGGTCATTTGGGCCGATGATGCCGTGACGAGGCTCACGTACGAGCATGTCGATAAAAGCTATTTTGAGCAGACGCCCGAGTGGAAGCGCCTGCAGCTGGATTCCCTGGCCCAAGATGGCGCCTGCTTTATCTTTATCGAGGGCGCGGACCCTGCAGCTCTCAAGGGTATCGATCCCGCCAAGCCCGCCGCGGCTTCCAAGGCAAGGAACACGCAGTGCAAGGTCTTCCGCCGTGGACTGGACTACAACATCAACCCGTGGTGCATCGCCGGCGCTCCGGTCGTGGCTTGGGCGCACGAGGTGTTCCCGGGAGACACCGATGAGGTTGCAATCTATAAGCTGTGGAATGCGATTCTGCACACCGCTCGTGCCGATGGCCAGGACCCGGAGAGCGACTGGGAGCTTCATGACGCGGCGTTCGAAAAGAACCTGCGTTTCCTGAACGACAATCGTTTTGACCGCCTGCATTACATCGCGGAAAATGGAACCGATCTGACGATTGGCATGACGAAGGGTCACGAGTGGGCCGGCGGCAAGGGCAAGACGCCCGATGGCCACCCCTTCTTCCCCAACATCCCCACCGAGGAGGTTTTTACCTCGCCTGATCGCATGCGCGCTGACGGAATCGTCTACTCGGCCATGCCGCTCATCCACCACGGTAACAAGGTCGACGATTTTTGGATTAAGTTCGAGGGCGGCCGTGTGGTGGACTACGACGCCCGCGTGGGCAAGGCGACGCTTGCGAGCATCATTGACACCGACGAAGGTGCCGCTCGTTTGGGTGAGGTCGCGCTCATCTCCAAGAACACGCCGATCCGCGAAAGTGGCGTTCTGTTCTACGATACGCTCTATGACGAGAACGCCAGCTGCCACCTTGCGCTGGGTGTCGGCTTCCCCGAGTGCATCGAGGGCGGGTATGACATGTCCAAGGAGGAGCTCCTGGAGCATGGCGTTAACGTCTCGAGCACGCATGTCGACTTTATGATCGGCACGGACGACATCGATATTACGGGCATTACGCCTGATGGACGTGAAGTTGTGATTTTCCAGAACGGCCAATGGAGTTGGGAATAGTCCCAGACCGTGGTACAATGCCACCCGCGGGCCGTTAGCTCAGCTGGCAGAGCAGGGGACTTTTAATCCCAAGGTCCAGGGTTCGAACCCCTGACGGCCCACCATAGAAAAGAAAAGCGACTGGCGGATGCCGGCCGCTTTTTTGTTGCCGGTACACGGGTTCGAACCCGTCGGGGCGCGGAGCTGAGTAAACGCGAGAGCGTTTGCCAGCGCAGCGCGCAAGGCGCGAAAGCGCCGCAGCGGCCGCCTGCGGAGCAGGCTGAACCCCTGACGGCCCACCCAAAGAAAGGAAAACAAAATGAAAACAGATAGATATGGAATTAGCGGCAGCACATTAAAGATAATAGCAGCCATTTCGATGGTTCTCGATCATGTGAGCAGAATCGTCCTGACCAATGGAATCATGACTCACGCATCGTACAGTCAGATATCAGACGAACAGTGGGCGATTCTAAGCCAAGCTTCGGATGTGCTTCATGTTCTTGGCAGAATTGCATTTCCCTTATTTTGCTTTTTGATAGTTGAGGGATTTTTGCATACTCATGACATAAAGAAGTACCTGCGAAATATGCTTGTCTTCGCAATCATTACGGAGCCCATATACGATTTCGTTCAAACCGGGCAACTATTTGACCTTCGGCAACAAAATGTTATGTGTGAGCTCCTGCTTTCCTTGGTCTTTTTGATTATTCTGGAAAAGATACAAAGTCTTTCAAAATGGAAAAGGTACATCGCAGAAACTGCTCTGATTGTTTTGACAGCACTGGCAGCTGAATACACTAAACTGGATGGCGGTGTGTACGGCATTCTGCTTGTGGCTGCATTCTATTTATTCCACGACAGCAAGGCCAAGATGTTCTTTGCTGCAGTGTGCGCAGTGCTCCTTTCGTCATGCCATATAGTTGGCGGCGGATTCGAGTTTGCTACAGCTAATGTACTTAATCCTGATGCTGCTGCCGCGGTCGTTTCGTTGCTGCTTATCAATCTTTATAATGGCAAGCGAGGGCTGAAGCTCAAATATTTCTTCTACATTTTCTATCCGGCACATCTTGCTCTGCTTTATGGCGTCTCACTTATTGTTTTGAACTGTCTTTAAAAACTCTCAAACAAGTCTCTGAAAGCAGAAACAAATTGACCCTAAGACTGCTTGTGAATTTCCGGAAGACCTGAGAGGTGCGAGGATAGGCAACGAGGGCTGCAGAAAGATGCTTCTCAGTTCTCTGGCGAATCGCACGTATCTGCATGAGGATCACTTCCACACACTCATTAATAACAGTGATAAACACGGCAGATCCTCAAAACATGAGGCTGCGGAGGTCGAACGATGCTTCGAAAGCATGAATGGCAGCGAGAAAATGAGTTCGGAAGCACCCTCTGGATGCTCCAGCAAAGAACAGAAGGCGATCGGCTCCGGCTGGTCGCATTTTTGTTGCCGGTGCACGGGCTCGAACCCGAACTTGTCTATATATAAGAACGCTTGGCGAACAAAACCTGCCTTTTACCGACGGGAAACAAATAGGTGATGCTTTTGGAGTAAAGTGGCGCTCCAGAGATGACCGATGCCTTAACACCTATAAACCAGCTGGTCATCGCCAATATCAGAAGCTCTTGCTTCGAATACGGCCTCAGTGAAGCAACTGAGGGTTCTATTCATTTGTGAACAAAATATGGAGTGCTGGATTCCCGCCCCCGGGGGCCCTCCGGTCTGGCAATATATCTCCTTGCCGCGCGGCCCGGTCGGAC
>NZ_QROG01000017.1:0-48238 GCF_003474585.1 Collinsella sp. AF39-11AT
AAATGGCGCGAAGCACGCGGTTGACAAAACCATAGAGACACGTCCCAGAAAGACTGGTCTCAGGCGTGGTCGCGCCAGCTGCGGACACGCTGCTTCATGCCCTCTATGTCGAGCACGCCTTCGGCAAAGCCCTTGCGCACGAGCTCTTCGGGAACAAACTCGTCGTAGCGGTCAAAGTAAGGCACCTCGCCAGGATAGACGAGCTCGATGGGATCGAAGTCCTTTTCGGCCTCGGCGGCGAGCACCTCAAAGAACGTCTCCTCGTCGGCCTTCATCTTAAACTGCATAAAGTACGGGCGTGACGGGTCGAGTCCGCGAAGGCCCAGCTCAGCGGCGCATTTGATTTTAAGCATGCGCTCGAGTGCTAGGAAGGCGTAGCTGCCCAACCAGGGGAAGAGCACCCAGGTGTCGCCACCCAGATTGATGAGCGGCTTAGTTCCCGCGCCCGAAATCTCGGCGGTATGACGAGCCTGCGCCAAGCGAGCCCGTGCGTTACCCATAAGGTACGGATATGCTGCGTGCTCAGTGAGCGCTTGGCGCATACGCTCGAGCACATGCGTGTTAATGTCGCCGGGGCAGTCGCCAAAGTAGGCCGGCACCCGGCCCTTGACCTGCGTGGCAAAGACAGTGTGGCGCTTCCAGTCCACTTCCTCGACAATCCAGCAGTGTCCGGCGATGGCGATGCGCTCACCGGGCGGGGGCGGATTAACGATCGTGCCCAGCTCGGCCGATTCGCTCCGGACGGTAAACTCCTCGTTTTCCTGGAACACGGCGTAGAACTTAAAGTTGTTGATGATGCGCTCGCCCGCGAGACCCACGATGAGCCCGCCACCTTCGGTGACCTGGATATGGTCGATCTTAATGAGGTGACGTAGCAGCACACGGTAATCGTCTGCCGAGACACGGTGGAAATAGCTGAGCGTGAGCACGCGCTGGGCAAGTTCGGCCGGCGTGAGCTCGCCGGTGCTGGCGAGGGTCGACATAGTCTGGTGATAGAGCAGGCTGTAGGGGAGACGATCGAGCTCGGGTGGCTCGACCCACTTTTCCTCGCGATAGAGTTGTACGAGCGCGATACCCTGCAGGAGCTTCCAGGGAATGGTTTCGGGCATCATCGTGCGCGGCTCGGGCTCTTCCTCGCGCATGACAAACCACATCTCGGGCGGAAGATCGCGACGGCCTGTGCGCCCCATGCGCTGCAAAAAGGAGCTGACGGTAAACGGCGCGTCAATCTGGAAGGCGCGCTCCAGGCGGCCGATATCGATACCGAGCTCCAGCGTAGAGGTGGTGACGGTCGTCTGTGTCTGTTCCTCGTCGCGCATGAGCTCTTCTGCCGTCTCGCGCAGCGATGCCGAAAGATTGCCGTGGTGGATGAGAAAGCGGTCGGGCTCGTGCCGGCTCTCGCAGTAGCTACGCAGCATGGAGCATACGGCCTCTGCCTCCTCGCGCGAGTTGGCAAAGACCAGGCATTTGCGGCCGCGGGTGTGTTCGAAGATATAGCCCATGCCGGGGTCGGCGTTGTCGGGCGCCGTGTCGGTGGGGTTGAGAAGCGCCTGCTCGGTCGCTCGTGGGATGTCGACTTCGCCCTCGGGGGCCGAGGAAGTTTGGCGGTCCTTGGGAGCGGCCTTGCCCCGTGCCCGCTCACGACGTTGATGGCGCTCCTCTTGTGTGAGCTGTCCGCTGTGACGCATGTCTTGGGCGCCGGCGGGCAGCGCCGCGGATGCCGCTGCCTCGATGCGCTCGCACGCGAGTACTTCGGCCTCTTGAGGACCTGTGCCCATGAATCCCCGCTGCTGAGCCTGGGGGCCCGAGTTGTAGAAGTGCTCCATGGAGATGCGCCACACGCGGCGCGGTTCCTCAAAGCGGGGGATAACGCAGTCGCGCCCCGTTCCCTGCGAGAGAAAGGCGCCCGTGCGCTCGGGGTCGCCGATGGTGGCCGAAAGGCCAATGCGGCGGGGCTGCACGCCTGCCATGCGCGAGAGGCGCTCGATAAGACAGAGCGTCTGCCCGCCGCGGTCGCCGCGCATGAGCGAATGGACTTCGTCGATAACCACATAGCGCAGGTCGCAAAACATGCGCGGGATCGCCATGTGCTTATGGATCAGGAGTGCCTCGAGCGACTCGGGCGTAATCTGTAGGATGCCGCTCGGTTTTTTGATGAGTTTGGCCTTGTGTGATTGCGAGACATCGCCATGCCAGTGCCAGACGGGGATATCGGCTTCTTCGCACAGGTCGTTGAGGCGGAAGAATTGGTCGTTGATGAGCGCCTTGAGGGGGCCAATGTAGAGGGCGCCCACGCTTGCGGGCGGGTTCTCCCAAAACTCGGTCAGGATGGGAAAGAAGGCTGCCTCGGTTTTGCCGGAAGCCGTGGATGCCGTCAGGAGCACATTGTCCTGTGTGTTGAAGATGGCATCTGCCGCCGCAACCTGGATAGAGCGCAAGCTCTCCCAATCGTGGGAGTAGATGAAGTCTTGGATAAACGGGGCGTAGCGGTCAAAGGCGTTCACGGGGCCTCCTTTCAACAACGAATCTCTCAACGCGGCTGGCAACGGCTTGCTGCATTACTGCTTCAACGTTTGCCCAGATAAAACCTGCCAAAATAAACCTGTCCCTTTTTGGTGGGTTAGATGGTGAACTCGGCGAAGTTGCGGTCGCCGCCTGCGGTGCCGGTGTCGCCTGTTGCGGTTGCCGGCGCCAACGCGTCGCCGCCGACGCTTTGCAGCAGCTCGGCCACGTTGGCGTCGGGGTTTTGGCATAGGATGTCGAGCAGCTCGATAAAGTCACGAATGACTTCACGCGGCGTCAGATGCGTGTCGGCTCCCACGCGACCGAACTCGATCTTGAGGAAGTCCACCAAGTCGTTCTCGGTAAGCGTGGGCGTCCAGCCAAAGTAGCCGGCGTGAATTTGCATGAGTTTTTCGATCAGCACCAGCAGCTCCTCGTAGGTGAGTGGCTGCAGGCGGATGATGGGCGCGAGCATGTCCTTAAGGTCTTCGCGCGCAAAGCGGCCCTGAGCGAGTCGGCTGCGCAGGGCCTCGTAGGAGAACACGCCGCGGCGGCGGTCTTCGATGGAGGTTGGCGTGCCGCCCATGATCATGCCTAGGTACTGCGCCTTGCCCTGGAGCGTGTCGTTGTACATGGTCAGGATCTTCTCGTAGTTGTATTGGCGCGTGATGGCGTTGGGAATCTTATACAGATTCACGAGCTCGTCGATGAGCACCAGCATGCCCTTGTAGCCACTGCAGACCAAAAAACGCGCGATGAGTTTGACGTAGTCGTACCAGTCGTCATCGCTGATGATGGTTGAGGACCCCAGTTCGGCGCGAGCCTCGCTCTTGGTGCGGTATTCGCCGCGGATCCATTTGGTCACGCGGCTCATGGCCTCTTCGTCGCCCTCGGATACGGCCGTGCGATAGCGGCGAAGCATGCGGGTGAAGTCGAAGCCGTGGACCATCTCCTCGAGCGGGGTCAGTTGGGCATTGACGACCGACTCGTCGACGTTGGCACACGAGGCGACCCAGCGATCCAGAATAAGGTTGAGCGCACCGCCCTCGGGGCGCGTCTTGGTCGATATATTGCGGATGAGCTCGCGGTAGGTGGCAAGGCCCTGCCCCTGACCGCCCTGCAGGCGTCGCTCGGGCGACAAGTCGGCATCGGCGACGACGAATCCCTCGCCCATGGCGTGCGTGCGGATGGTCTGGAGCAAAAAGCTCTTACCGGCGCCGTAGCGACCGACTAAAAAGCGGAAGCTCGCGCCGCCATCGGCGATGAGACTTAAATCGGTGAGCAGGGCGCGGATCTCGACCTCGCGCCCTACGGTGATGTAAGGAAGGCCGATGCGCGGGACCACGCCGCCCTTGAGCGAGTTGAGAATGACGGCAGCGACGCGCTTGGGCACGCGGGGTGCTGCGGATGCGGTATCACTCATGGTCTAGGTATCCTCTCACGTCTGCTTCGTAGTCCTCGATAATCTGCGGCCCTGCCGCGCCGAATTCGATAACGGTGTCTCCCACCAGGTCAAAGAGCGCCTCGTTGATGGTATCGACAAGCATGTCCTCACTCTTGCCCGACTGCGCCACCGCCGATGCCGTCTGCGCTGCGTTTTGCTCGAGTAGTGCTCGAAGATAGGCGTCTGCGGCGGGATCGAGTGCGGACGCGGTGTCAGCGGACGTGGGTGCTGGTGCGAGGAGCGGGGCCACGACGCCAAACTGCTCGGTGGAGATGGTCGGCTCGCTAGCCTCGTCCTGCTGCATGGTCGTCGCGACTGGTTCGGCGATCGTGCCGGCCACGGGCTTGGCTTCCCGTCGTTCGGCAACTGTCACCTCGGCATCCGCAAGCGTGCCGTCCTCGCGTTCCTCGTCGATCAAAAGCGCTTCGCGCGTTTGTGCGGCAGCGCTCCGAATGTGCCCCAGCTGGCTCAAATCGATATCGATCTTGACGGGCTGGTGTGCGGCGTCCCACGAAAGCCATGCCACAATCTCGTCATCGATAATCTTGGCCAGATATTTGGGGACCTTTTCTTCCTTAAGGGGATGGGCGGGGTCCAGCGCCAGGCGCAGGCGTTGGTCGCAGGCGCGCATCATTTCACCGAGCTTGCTGCTCTTTTGCCTGCTACCGTGAATCCGCATGCATTCCCAAAAACCGTTTTGGCAACGGTAGATATGGATGGGGTCCAGACGGTATTCGCAGTCCTCGTGGCGCTCGGGCGCAAAGAATACGGCCGAGGCAAACATGGTGTAGGGCATGGCCGTCTCCTCCCCAAATAAACTTGCCACGATGCCGGTCTTTCGGTGCGTGTCATAGTAGCGCGCCATGCGGACATACACGGCGCACGCCACGTGGCGCAGATCACGGTGGTGGCTGCGGTCGAGCCGCGAGCTACTTAGGTTGTACGTGGAGAGGGCGTTGATGGCGGCCATGAGTCGCTCCTCGCGCACCTCATCGGGCGGAAGGGGGAGCGTGGGCTCGGAGGTTTTGCGACGCTTAGGGGTCTGGCCGGACGGTGCCGGTACAAGGTCTCGTGCCGCGCGCCGCAGTTCGATAAGGGCGTTATCGAACATGACGGTTTTAGAGTCGCGAAGCAGCTTGGGGTCGAGCCCGTGGAACACGGCGTAATCTTGCAGCCACACGCGCGCAAACCGGTCGATGCCGGGCTCGAAGGCGCGATAGACATCCCAAAAAGCCTTGATCTTGTTAAAACCATCGAGTGGATTATCTACGCCAATGCCGCAGATCAGCTCATAGAGATACAGAAAGGCAAAGGACGTAGACGTTTCCTCGACGGTTCCGCGGCGCACTTGGGCACGCCAGGTAAAGTAGCCGCGCAGTTGCCGGTCGCTCATGGCGTTGTAGGTGGGAAAGTACGACTTAAAGGTGCCGTTGTAGGGACAGTCGTCCTCAAAGTCGGCCATCAGCAGGCCCTGGCGGTAAAAAAGCTCGGCTTCCGAAAGCCAGCGGCCCGCACCGCCCTTGGGGTCATCCTGCCAGCGCGATATCTCGCGCATTTTACGGTACTGGTCGGGGAGGAAATTCTGCATCTGTCGGCCGGTTTTGAGAATCGGCTCGTCTGCGTAGGTTTCGTTTGAGAAGCGGGCGGACTGATGGGTCCGGGCCTCGGCCATAATGCGCTCGATGAGCATCTTGATGTCCTGGTCGGCCACCGCTCCTCCTCTCGAACGCAGCTACGGTGACCTCATATCATAGCACAGCATCAAACAGATGTTCGAGATACCGCTGCGTTGATAGATTTAGAACAGGAGGGCGTATATGACGGCGATGACGACGGAGGGAAGCATATTGGCCGTGCGGAAGGTCTGAGGACGGATGAGGTTGACGCCGACGCAGAAGATGAGCATGGAGCCTACGAGCGAAAGGCTGTTGAGGGCTGCTGTGGTCATGATGGGGGAGAGCGCGCCGGCAAACAACGTGATCGTCCCCTGGAACACGGCGACGGGCAGGGCGGAGAAGATGCAGCCGCGGCCAAGCGAGGCCGTCATGGTGCAGACGATGATGCAGTCCAGTGCGCCCTTGAGGGCAAGCGTTGACCAGTCGCCGAGCAGGCCGTCCTGGATCGATCCCACAATGGCCATGGCGCCGATGCACACGGTGAGTGAAGTCGAGACAAAAGCGTTGGTGAACTCGTTATCGCCCTCACTGCCAGTCTTGCGCTTGAGCCATTCGCCAAGGTTCTCGATGGCGGCCTCCAAGTTGATGGCCTCGCCGATGAGCGAACCGAGCGCAAATGAGACGATGAGCATGGTGGTACCGGTGGTCGCTAGCGCCTTTCCATCGATGATGAGCATCTTTTGCATGGTGCCGCCCAGGCCGATAAACAGGACGCACAGCCCCGATGCTTTCATGAGCGTGTCTTGGATGCGCGGTGTAATGAAGCGGCCGCCCGCTAATCCCAAAAGACCGCCCGCAACTAAAAGCGCAACGTTGATGATTGTTCCCAAGCCCGGCATGAGCCCTCCTGTATTGATGCCAACGTGGCAATCGTAGCAGAACGAAATGCGAGGCACATCGCGACTCATCTAATACGTTATATAAGTGGTATTAGGAATGATGCGCAGCATTTAAGCCTCAGGTGGTTGTCGGGACATAGGGATAGTAGTCAAAGCGCAGTGTCATAAGCCGCTGCGGGGATTCAACAGCCGCGGCGATGATATTGGCATCGCGGGCACGATCAAACCCTTCGAGTTCGATCTGATACGAGACGTCTTGCATAATGTCCAGACGGCGCCAGGCTAGAAGTGTGTCGCCATCGAATTCCAAGGTCTTGCCTCCGTCTGGGGCAACGGCGTATAGACGCAGTTTAGCGGTGGTTGCAGGGTCGACAACCGTGACCTTTTTAATTTCGTTTCGAGTATTCTTGGCGCCCAACAAGGTGAGCAGTGTTGGGGCCACGACCTCGCCCGATGGCAAAAAGACGACTTCGATGGATTCGGGAAATGCGATGATGGCCGACTTGCGGACGGGCTGATTGGCGGCGGCAACTTCGATGTTTGCAGCATCGATGACCTCTGTGTGGTCGAGGGCGGCAAGCACGCAGCAGTTACCTTCATCGATCTCCTGAGGATCAGCAAGCCCCAGACTGTCCGCGAGCTCGGGATCGTTTGGACCGGTAGCGGGCTCATTCGGTGCTTCGAAAGAAGCTGGGACGCTGTTTGTCGGCGACGGCGTGTCGCCCGCACCTGCTTCTTTGTCCGTGCTCTCTTCTTGTATGGTTGCGTTGATGGGTTCGTCGTTTGAGGGGAGCGTCTTGGCGTCAAGCGCGGAGGGGACAATCCCGACGGCTCCGGATCCGTTCCACTCCATCTCGAGAAGCGCCGGGTCGGCAAGAATGCGTTGCCTGCCTAGCGTGTGGGTATCGATCGCAATAGGGCCTGCCTCCGTCCCGCGCGTAAGGCTGAGCGATCCGGCTGGCTTCTCGAAATGAATGTCTGTGTCTTCGGTGCTGGCGGCGTAGAACAGCAGGGATGCTTCTCCCGCCGCGATGGCATCGGTGCCCGCCTTGGTCAGCCGCAGCGATGCCGTGAATGAGAGGGTGGGCTGCACATCGTCTGCATTCGCGGCGGCGCAGCCCAGACATATACCGCCTCCTTTCTCGAAAAACGCATCGTCGAAGGCGACCTTCGCTCCGTTCGCCGAGTCATCGACCGAAGCGATATCGATGCGCAACCCCAAATCGCACGGATCGCCATCTGCATCGAGCACAATCGAGCGCCACGTGCAGACGGCGCACCCCGCCTGGGAGCCGTTTGCCTTGTTCGAACGATTGATATCCACGACTATCGAGCCGTCCGTATTACGACGAAGGCATCCCGAGGTTGAGATTGCGGCCTGTGCGAACGAAAAACGCTTGCACGCAATGGCGCTCGACGGATTTGGTGCGGAGCTTAGGGCTGCTGGTAAGGAGTCTGCCATGACGGGAGTCGCCCAAGCGGCGACAGGCGTTCCGGTTGCGAGCGCGCCGCAGAGTGCGACGACGGGCAAAAGGTTCTTCGATGCCATGGGGTCTCCTTAGCTAATTTAGTGCGGCCTGTCCGTGTTTCGTTTCTGGCTGCGTTTGATGTGCAGACCGAGGCCGGCGGTTCCCGCGCCTGCTGTCGTGGCGCCTGCTGCCAAGAGCCATCGTCTGTCGTCTGTCTGTGCCAACGGTTCCTTGCAGTTGCCGCGGTCGAGCTCCGAGAGGTCGACCGTCACCTGCGTGGCGGCCTGCGCCTGTTCTTGCTGGGCAAAGGCCATGGCTGGCCCAAACGCTAGGATACTGACGGCGGTGGCCAGGGCGACGGCCTTATGCCGTGTGCGCACCGGGCTCGACCGTCCAGGTGATCGTTGCAACTTGATCGCCTTCGCCGGTTACGCGGAAGATGTCGCGCGTGACGCGGGCGACGTTTCCGCTTGTCTTGAGCTTAATTTTGTCCGTGCCGCCGGCAATGCCCTGGTAGCCCATGTCGAAGGCTGCATTCTTGGAAAGATCGAGGCCCGTCTCCTGCATTGCGGCGCTGGCGTTCTGGAGTGCGCCGTCGGGGCCGACCTTAAAGTCGATGGAATTCTGCGCGGTTCCGGCCTTGGCGTCGGCGGCAATGGTCCAGGTGTTCATGGCGTCGATCTTCATGTTGGTGACATGGATGCCGTAGGCCGAATGATTGTCGATGGTGGTCGCGTCTTCTGAGGGGCCCTGAAGCGTGCCGTCGGCCTTGGCGACGAAGGGAATAACCGTCGGAACTTTGAACTCTACGTTGTCGATCTCGGTCCTGACCATTACTTTCGTGGTTCCAACGCGCCCGGCTGCCAGAGCTGGCGTCGGGGCGGCGCCCATTGCGAGCGCGAGCGCGAGCCCTGCGCCCACGACGAGCGCTCTGGCTCCGTTCATGTTCCTGGTGATGTCCATGGTCGTTCCTTTCTATTCGCCGCGGGCCGTCCCCGCGATGATTGGACGAATGCTGGTGAATTGCGTGCGGTGCCGCGTCGGCCGAAAAAGCTAGTTCTCGGCTTGCTCAACCCGCACTTTGACGCGCGTCGGATTGCCGTGGGTGTCGTAGGTCTTGGCATCGAGTGCCTGAATCTCGATATATGCCTCGCCTTCTTGGATATCGCCGGCGGGGCAGGTCTCAACCGTCTTGCCGGCTTCGACCACACCGGACTCATAGATGGTCTCGTCGTTTTGAATCACGCGAAAGCGCTGGGGAAACTTGTTGTCTTGGACGTTTTGCACGTTGACGCGCAACTTGCCGCCTTCCTGCAACTGTGCGACCGGCGCGACCGAGATCGTCATCATGTTGTCGCGGACGATGGCGTCGAGCTCATCCTGGATTTCTTGGCGCGATTTACCCTCTGCCGTCGTGACTGAGGCGCCCGCTTCGGGCACGGGCTGCGACTGCCAGGCGTATAGCCCTACGGCGATGAGGGCGCAGACGATAGCCAGGCAGACAACGACGAGTTTCTTGCGACGCCCCAGCCCTGCAAGGCGGGGCGGCTTCTTCGCACTCATGCGGCGTCCTTGGTGGTGTAGACACGTGCGAACGTGGACGGGTCCGCTCCAAAGAGCATGTGAAGCATCAGGCGGCGCGAGTAGATGAGCTCGTCGAAGTCGTGAGGGAGCTCGATGTCGTGGATACGCGCGATGTGGCGGGCGAGCGCCGAGAACGACTCGGGGTCGCAGATAACATCGGTGGTGACGTGGTAGACCGCCGTATCGGGGAACGCCTCTTCGTCGAAAGGCAGGAGATAGGGATCGTCGTCGACCTCGATGGCGACGCCGTACTGGGGCCAGTAATATGCCATGGGAACCTCCCTGCTTCTGGGGCCAAAACTTCCATTGGTTTTGGCTGTTGATGCCGACCGTATCAGTCACTACTTGACCAATTTCTGACCAAATGCTTGACGGATTGACATCTCCGCAGGTAAAAGATGGTAAAAATTACTTCAACTTTTTTTGAGCGCCAATTGCGTGGTCGCTGGCGGTAAAGCGACATGTGTCAAAAGCATCGTCTGCCGAGGAAACCTTCCCGCTCGCCGAATTGCACGAACGTAAAAATCGCCAATTATGGAGACGGTCTCGAACACGTCGACGAAACGATGCGGTAACATCTCCCTGCAAACACTGTAGTTAGCTAAAGGGGGAGTTCGCGTGTCTGCAACCATCAAACCCTTCACCGACGAGTTCGAGGAGTATGGCCGCGATGAGTCTCGCACATCGGGCGAGGCCTCGAGCATCTCGTTTCCGACAACGGAGGACGAGGTTCGCGCCATTTTGAAAACGCTCCATGCCGAGCGTGTCCCGGTGACGGTTCAGGGCGCCCGGACCGGTCTTGCCGCCGGCGCCGTGCCTCATGGCGGTCACATTCTCAATACTTCCCGTATGAATCGCTACCTAGGCATTCGCCGCGATGAGCAGGGCCGCTTTCTTTTGCGTGTGGCGCCCGGCGTCGTGTTGTCTGAGCTGCGCAAGCAACTGGGCAAAAAAGTGCTGCCGACTGCCGGCTGGGACCAGGCATCGCTTGAGGCCTACGAGGAGTTCCAGGAAGCTCCCGAGCGATTCTTTCCCACCGATCCCACCGAGGCATCTGCCTGTCTGGGCGGCATGGCGGCATGCAACGCCTCCGGTGCCCGCAGCTATGCCTATGGCCCCATGCGCCCGCATATCACGGGCCTTCACGTTGCGCTGGCAGATGGCGATTTGCTCGAGCTTCACCGCGGTGAGGTTTTTGCTCAGGGCCGTCGCCTGTCACTTGTGACGGTGGAAGGTCGTTCGCTTGAGCTCGATCTTCCTGACTACACCATGCCCAAGACCAAAAATGCTTCGGGCTTTTTTGTTGCGGACAATATGGACGCCATCGATCTCTTTATCGGCGCATGCGGCACGCTCGGCGTTATCACCGAGCTCGAGATCGCCCTGCAGCCTGCTCCCGCGGTTGCGTGGGGCGTGAGCTGCTTTTTCGATAGCGAGGACAAGGCCGTTGCCTTTACCGATTCCGTGCGCCCGGTCCTGTCCCACGCGGCCGCTATTGAGTATTTCGATGCCGGCGCCCTAGATATCCTTCGCCGCCAGCGCGAGCGATCGACCGCATTTGCCTCACTGCCGGCACTCGACAAAGACGCCAAGGTCTGTGTCTACGTGGAGCTCGACTGCGACGACGAAGCCCAGGCGACTGAGGAGCTGTATCACTTGGGGTGGGTACTGGAGCTTGCGGGCGGCAGCGACGATGCGACATGGGTCGCGCGCACCGAAGTCGATCGCGAGTGCCAGCGATTCTTCCGCCATGCGGTGCCCGAGAGCGTCAACATGCTCATCGACGAGCGTCGCCGCACGGATCCCACCATCACCAAACTGGGCTCGGACATGTCGGTGCCCAACGCACGCCTGGCCGATGTCATCGCCCTTTATCGCCGCACGTTGGCCGAAAGTGGGCTTGAATCTGCCGCTTGGGGGCACATCGGCAGCAACCATCTGCATGTGAACATTCTGCCGCGCGATGCGCAGGATTACCGCCGCGGCGGAGAACTCTTTGCCCGGTGGGCTTCCGAGGTCACGGCCATGGGCGGCGCCGTCTCCGCCGAACACGGCGTCGGCAAGATCAAGGCGGGCTTCTTGGAGACGATGTACGGTCACGAGGCCATGGTCGAGTCGGCGCGGCTCAAGCTCCAGCTCGATCCTGCCGGGCAACTGGGTCGCGGTAACCTGTTTTCGGAGAAGCTCTTGGATGAGCTCGTCCAGAAGGGGGGCGCGTGAAGATGAGTGATTTCCATATGGTGGTGTGCGTCAAGGCCGTGCCGGGCAGCACCGAGGTCAAGATGGACCCCAAGACCAATACCATCGTGCGCGATGGCAAGCAGGCGGTCATTAATCCCTTTGATGCGAGCGCTTTGGAATGCGCGCTGGCGCTGAAGGACGACTTTATCGGCTTTGGCATGGATGTGCGCGTGACGGTGGTGTCGATGGGCATCCCCGCGACCGAGTCGCTGCTGCGCGACTGCATCGCTCGAGGCGCCGACGACGCGCTGCTGCTGACCGATCGCGCCTTTGCAGGTGCCGATACCCTGGCGACCACCTATGCTCTCAAATGCGGCATCGAGGCACTCGACGAGGACTTCGACCTGCTCATCTGCGGCAAGATGGCGGTGGATGGCGATACGGCCCAGATTGGTCCCGAGCTTGCCGGTGCCTTTGAGATTCCCTGCGTGACCGACGTGAGCTGCGTGCAAAGCGCGGGCTTTACGACGTGTGGCTCGCTGGCGCTCGTTCACGGATGCGATGCCGGCGAGGAGACGGTGTGTCTTGAGATGCCGTGCGCGATGACGACTGCCAAGGAGATTGGCCAGTTGCGTATGCCGAGTATTGCCGGTATTCGCGCGGCGGAGGAGGCGGACGTGCGCGTGGTCAGTGCCGCCGACGTGAACGCCGACCCCGCGCGTTGCGGTCTTGCCGGATCACCGACGCAGGTCGTGCGCTCGTTTGTGCCCGACCGTGACCAAACGTGCGAGGCCGTTGAGGGAACGGCGTCCGAGCAGGCGGTAAAACTTGCCAAGATTATTGAGGGGATGGCATAGATGAGCGGGCTGATTATCGATAGCGAAGCCTGTATCGGCTGCGGTCGCTGCGTTCGCGCCTGCGCCTCGGGCGGCATTGTGGTGGAGGGTGAGCGCCCCAATCGCTGTGCCCGCGTAACCGACGGCTGTATCCTGTGCGGTGGGTGCGTCGACGCCTGCCCCGTCAACGCCATCTCGATTGAGCGCGACGAGGCCGCCGGCGCGGCAGACCTTGACGCATATCGAGACATCTGGATCTTCGTGCAGACTGACGAGCACGATGCCGTTGCATCCGTGGCCTTCGAGCTCATGGGCAAGGGGCGCGAGCTTGCCGATGCCCGCGGCTGCCGTCTGGTGGCACTGGTCGGCATGAGTCCCGAGGGCTCACTCGGGGACCTGGAGCATCTGATTTGCGCCGGTGCGGACGAAGTTCTGGTCTGTCGTGACGAGCGCCTGCGTCAGAACGACGTGGAGGTCTACGCTCGCTTGATCTGCGATTTGGTAGCCGAGCGCAAGCCCGAGGCCATTCTGTACGGCGCGACCGCCTTTGGTCGCGAGCTGGCGCCCGGTGTGGCCGTGCGCTTGCAGACGGGTCTTACGGCCGATTGCACGGTGCTTTCTATGGATACGGAGACGGGTCTGCTGCAGCAGACGCGCCCGGCGTTTGGCGGCAACCTGATGGCCACCATTATCTGCCCCAACCACCGTCCTCAGATGGCAACGGTGCGCCCCGGCATCTTTAAGGCGCCCGAGTTTGACTATAGCCGCTCCGGCACGATTACCCAGGTAGTGCTTGCGGATGACGTTAAGGCCCGCGTCGAGATCTCGATTCCCGCCGAGGAGTGGGGACAGCAGGCCTCAATTGCCGATGCCGAGCGTCTGGTCGTGGTGGGCCGCGGCATCGGCTCCAAGAAGAATCTGCCCCTGATGCGAAAGCTCGCCGATGCCCTGGGTGCCGAGCTTGGTTGCACGCGTCCCATTGTGGAGGCAGGCTGGTTGGAGTATCGCCACCAAATTGGCCAGACGGGTGTATCGGTCTCGCCCAAGCTCCTCGTGAGCATCGGTGTCTCGGGCGCTATCCAGCATCTCGCCGGCATCGGTGGGGCGGAGTGCATTGTCGCCATCAATGAGGACCCGGATGCCCCCATCTTCGGTGCCGCCCAGTACAAGGTCGTCGGCGATGCCGTTGAGATCGTTGAGGAACTGCTGGCTCAGCTCGAGTGCTAAGCGCTTGCCAGCCAGTCGCGCAGCTCGTCCTTAAGGCGGCTCCAGGTTGCCTGCGCGGCGGGGTCGGTAAAGGGTCGCGTAATGCCAAAGGGCGCGTCGAGCAGGCGGTGGATATCGCCTTGCTCGCGCGCCAGTGCACGGCTTGCCGGATGGACGAGCTCAAACATAAAGCAGATGAGCCCCACCAGGTAGTCCGCCGGCTCGTTGCGCTCGTCACGCGCGACGCAGCGATGCTCGTCAAAGGCGGTAAGCGCCGGTGTCGAGAAGTGGCTGGCGAGAAACGTGTCCTCATCCACCTTGAGGATGGTGTCGACGGTGCTGTCGGCGATGGCGCGCATAATGTCGATCTTGTCGCCATCGCGCACGATCTCGCAGAAGCTCCGTGTACGGGTGTCGAGTTCCGTGGGCAGGCGAAAATCACTGTGGTGGGCGATGCTCGCGCGGATCAGTTCGTCCTCTGCCGGGTCATCGATAAAGTCGCGGATGCTCGTTACGGCGGGTGCATCGGCGGGATTCTCGCCAAAGAGGACCTCGATGCCCAGCGCTGCATGGCTCATGCTCTCGGCGTCCTTAAAGGTGTCCCAGCTCCGCAACTGCTCAAAGCGGCCCATATCGTGTAGCAGGCCGCAAAGCCATGCCAGGTCAATATCTTCTGACGACCAGCCCTGCTCGCGCGCTACGGCATCGCATGCCTCGGCCACGTGGTACGTATGCTCGATTTTGAGCGCGATGCGTGGGTTGGTGGCGTCGTAGGCATCGGTGTAGCTTTTGAAGGCCGCGCGCGCCCGGTCTCGATCGATAGCTGTCATAATGACTTCCTAAAAAGTTGTGTCTTTCGATCCGGTGGCAATTGTAGGTGAACTTTATTGCCACCGGTTGATATTTCTGCTGCGTTGCAAGGCGCGCTGCAGACGACTTACCAGAATGGGAGTGGCATGGTCCTTAGGATCTTTAAAATCGTCTGGCCAGTGATGCTTACCTATGTTGCAATAGGCGCGCCGTGCGGAATGATCATGGGGCAGACGGGAATGGAGCCCTGGATGGTCTTTGCTCTGAGCAGCACGTTTGTGACGGGCAGCGGCCAGTTTATGATCTGCAATCTTTGGCTGGCGGGCGTACCGGCACCTTCGATTATCGCGAGCGTCGCCGCCATCTCCTCGCGCTTCGCTCTTTACTCGGCATCGATCGCACCCCATCTGGCGGGCGCCTCGAAGCGTCAGACGCTGGCTGTTGCCGCGACGCTCACCGAGGAGGCATACGGCATCTCGCTTGCCAAGCTGGTTGAGGGGGAGGATTGGGGCCCGCGCGAATCCTTCGTGCTCAACGTGATCCTCATCGCGACATGGGGCGCTTCGTGCACGATGGGTGCCATCGTCGGTGCCGTTGTCGATGTTCCCACCGCTATTGCGAGTTTCGTCTGCACGTCGCTCTTTATCTGTCTACTCTTTTCGCAGCGGCTGTCGCGCGGCAACGTTGTCGCGGCGGTTTCGGGCGCGGTGTCCGTCGCCGTATGCAAGTTCTTGGGCCTCACGAATATTGCCGTGCCGGCAAGCGTCGTGGTCGGCATTGCCATTGCGCTGGCGTGCGATGCTGTATTAGACGGAAGAGGTGCCCGCCATGCCCGCTAACGAGTTCTTGGTTCTGTGGCTGTCGTCGTGGGCTGCTATCGCGTTCTTTCGCATCGCGCCGGCGTTTGCCTTGCGCGGGCGGACCCTGTCGCCCCGCATTACCGAGGCCCTGGGTTATATCCCGCCCGCTGCCTTTGCCGCGCTGGTCGCCAACGACTTGGCGAGCCCCGGCGCGTTCGACGCGGGACCCTGGCCTGCCTTGGTTCCCTGGATTGCGGCTGCCGGCGTCGTGGCCGTGGCGGTCAAGACAAAATCGATGCTTTGGTGCTGCGTCTCGGGCATCGTACTCTATATCGTCTTGAGCCTTATATAGGGGTGGCGTCGCGGGCGCCGAATCTCGTTCCATCCCAACTTGTCGAATTTTTCACCGAGCTGGTCTATTTCTTCTGGTACCATGGTCAAACTTTACTGTAGCAAAGCGTGACGTGGGCTTTTGTACCCCGTCAGCGGAAATGGGGGTTTCATGGCACAGGAAGCGACCGCCAACGAGCAAAAGAAATTCAAGGTCCCGCGCATCCCGGGCGACATCATGATCTATCCGATGATCGTCGGTCTTTTGCTCAACACCTTCTGCCCGCAGGTTTTTGAGATCGGCGGATTCTTTACGGCTGCCTGCCGCGGTGGCTCCAATACCATCGTCGCCGCGATCCTGCTGTTTGTGGGCGCCGGCATCAGCTTTAAGTCCACGCCGGGCGCTATCAAGACCGGCATCGTCGTGCTGATTCCCAAGCTGGTCGTCGCAGCGGCTCTCGGCCTGGGCGTGGCATATTTCTTTAACGACAACTTCCTGGGTCTGAGCTCCGTGTCTATCATCGGCGGCATCACGTTTTGCAACATGGCGCTCTATACGGGCATCATGGGCGAGTTCGGCGATGAGTCTGAGCAGGGCGCCGTCGGTATCCTGTTCTTTACGGCCGGCCCCGCCGTCACGATGATCATCCTCGGTGTTTCCGGCCTCGCCAACATTCCCATTGGCACCATTATCGGCTCCATCTTGCCACTCGTTATCGGCATGGTTCTGGGCAACCTGTTCCCGTTTATCAAGAACCTGCTGGTTCCCGGTGCCAATCCCGCGATTGCCGTCATCGGATTTCAGCTCGGTGCGTCCATGAGCCTGTCGAGCTTTATCACCGGCGGTATTTCCGGCATCTTGCTGGGCCTTGTCACGCTGTTTGTCGTCGGTCCCATCACCTTTGCGTTCGAGCGTCTGTGCGGCGGCAATGGCAAGGCCGCTGTGGCTTGCTCCACCATTGCCGGCACGGCTATGACCACACCGGTTGCCCTCGCCGAGGTCGCACCGCGCTACGCCGAGCTTGCGCCCACCGCGTACGCTCAGATCGCCACCGCCGTTATCATCACGGCGGTCATGGCTCCGATTCTGACTGGCTGGGTCGACAAGAAGTTCTGCCAAGGCAAGGAGGATTTGTCGCCTGTCGGTGTCGAGGCCATCGAGGAAGCCGTCGCGACTGACATCGATGGCGAGTAGCAATCGATACCTATCAATGATGCCGGCGTGTGCAATTCGCGCCGTATGGGCGCCCGAACAGAAACTGTTTTGCAGTGATGTTCGGGCGCTCTGCTATTATCCCCTTTACCCCTGCGGAGTAAAGGGGTGTTTATTGCCCTGATTCGAATTGGGCGATTCTGACCACTTGGGTATTGAAGGGATGGCGCTAGTGGTTAAGGCACTTAAGATTGAGATATTCGTGCTATGCATGATTGTTCTTATCGGGCTTGCCGTGCGAAGTCGTCGCTCCTTGTTCTCGAGCACCCAGCAGCTATTGTTTAGCATGCTTGGCTACACCTCTGCCGCGTACATATTATTCGATATGATCTGGACGCTTTCGGACGGTGTGGACGGCACGTTGGGCATTGCTGCCAACTGGATTTCCAACGCGGTTTCGTTTTCGCTCTTTGCTATCGCGTGTCTCATTTGGTTTATCTATTCCGAGACGGTGCAGGGTTCTCGCCTTTTGACCTCGCGCTATAGGGTGGTGCTTGTAGCGTTGCCTACGGCTCTGGTGGTCGTGCTGGCGTTTACCAGTTACTGGACGCACGCCCTGTTCTATATCGATTCGCAGGGCGTGTATCGTCGCGGCTTTGCCTATATGATCCAGCCCATCGTCAGCTACTGTTACGTTATACATACGTCCCTGCATGCATTTGTGCAATCTCGCAGGGTCGAGAGCCTGCAGACGAAGGCCATCTATCGAACCTTGGCATTTTTCGCCATTCCGGCCCTGGTGGGCGGTACCTTTCAGGTCGTATACTCGGTGCCCGGCCTTTGTGTCGGCATAATGATTAGCATGTTGCTGCTCTACATCATCTACCAGGAGCAGCTCATCTCGACCGACCCGTTGACTGGACTTAACAATCGCAACCGTTTTGAGACCTATATGCTGTCGCTCTTCTCAAATGTGGATCAGGCCGAAGATGTATATCTGCTTATGATGGACGGCGACGGCTTTAAGCAGATTAACGATCGCTATGGGCATGTGGAGGGCGACCACGCTCTTCAGGTCATATCCGCTGCGCTCAAAGAAGTCTGCTCGGCGTCTGGCGGCTTTATCGCACGTTATGGTGGCGATGAGTTCGTGGTGCTCCAAAAGGCAGTGGCGGAACAGGATATCATGCATCTGTGCGCGACAATCAACGATGAGCTCGCGCGCGCCGAGGTTCCGTATCTGTTGCGGATGTCCATCGGCTACGCACGGGTTGGTGATGGCGTCGATACCTGGCAAGACTTGCTTCGCGCTGCCGATGCGGAGCTCTACCGCGTAAAGCGCGAGAAGAAGAAAGCCGGCGCCCAGATACGCTAGAAAAAGGGCGCACGCTGGCGGGCGTGGCGGCCCTCGGCTCTCCGATGTACTCCATTAAGCTAAAGTGTGCGAACATCCTCCCTAAAAAGGTGAGCTCGCTAGGCCTTTTTGGGCCTGTTGACGATGATGATGCCGCCGCAGACCAACAGCAGGGCAACAAGTACGGTAACAGGGCTCGTGCCAGCGCCCTCGCCGAGCAGCAGAGCGCTCAACAGTACGCCAAAGACTGGATTCATAAAGCCAAAGACCGACACACGGCTGACGGGGTTGACGGCAAGCAGACGCGACCATAGCGAGTACGCGACGGCGGAAATGAGTGCCATATAGATAATGAGTGCGATGGCGGGGATGATCGCGGTGGGGGAGAGCGCGCCGCCCATCAAAAACCCGATGACGGTAAGGACCAAACCTCCGACTAAAAACTGCCAGCCGGCGAGCAAGACGCCGTCATGCTTGCGCGAGAAGATGCCGATCAGGCAGGTCGAAAGAGCACCCGCGACAGTGGAGGCTAGGATAAAGCCCTCGCCATCGAGCCTGAAGCCAAAGGTGCCATCTGCGCCCGAGAGGCTGACGAGCGCGACGCCGGCAAAGCCCAGCGCACAGCCAAGCACCTTGGCCGTATTGAGCTTCTCGGTGTGAAATGCCAGGGCGGCAAAGAGGATTGCGAGGAAGTTGGCGCTGGCCTCGATGATGGAGCTCGACATGGCGCTGGCGCGCGAGAGGCCCAGATAGAAAAAGAAGTACTGCCCGATAGTCTGGAAGAGCGACAAGACAAAGATGGGCTTGATGTCGCGAGCCTGCGGAATGAGGGGGCGGCGTTGGGCCGCACTCATCCCAACGATAACCAGGGCGCCGGCAAGCGTGAAGCGCAAGCCCGCAAAGAGCAGCTGCGAGGCGCTATCGTGCGCCGGGATACCAAAGAGTGCGTAGCCGATCTTGATGCAGGGAAAGGCCGATCCCCAGAGTGCACAGCAAACAAGACAACCCAGGATGAGTCCGGGCAGGGTGGCGAGATACGGCTTGCGGCTTTCCATGATGTCCTTCCTGCATGCGCGAAGCAAAAAAGAACCCGCCACCGGATGCGTCGGTGGCGGGTGTTGTTACCCGAGGGGATTGTACCCGATGGGAAAGGTTTAAGCGAAGTAGGCCACGCCGCTCTCAAAGATCGGCATGAACTTATCGCCGGGGACATGCTCGGGCACGTTGCGGTACAGGTTGTCGCCGCGACGCTCGGCATGGCCCATCTTGCCCAGGACGCGGCCGTCGGGGCTCGTGATGCCCTCGATGGCGAGTGCGGAGCCGTTGGGGTTGACGGAGAGATCCATGCTGGGCTTGCCGTTCTCGCCCACGTACTGCGTGGCGACCTGGCCGTTGGCGATCAGCTGGGCGAGCACTTCGTCATTGGCGACAAAGCGGCCCTCGCCGTGGCTGATGGCGACGGTGTAGGGGTCGTCCAGGCTGCACTGCGACAGCCACGGGGACA
The DNA here is from genome assembly GCF_003474585.1 of Collinsella sp. AF39-11AT. Classification (NCBI taxonomy): domain Bacteria; kingdom Bacillati; phylum Actinomycetota; class Coriobacteriia; order Coriobacteriales; family Coriobacteriaceae; genus Collinsella; species Collinsella sp. AF39-11AT. The sequence continues at coordinate 19,689 of NZ_QROG01000017.1, forward strand.
AGTTGGACGAGATGCGGGTGCGCACCAGACGGCTCTGGTGGCGACCGATGGTGTTGAACGTCAACGTGGGCGTATCGGGCGTGGCGTCGACGATGTCGCCGTAGGGCACCAGGCCGAGCTTGATCAGGGCCTGGAAGCCGTTGCAGATGCCCAGCATCAGGCCATCGCGGGCCTTGAGCAGGTCGCGGACTGCCTCGGTGACCTCGGGAGCGCGGAAGAACGCCGTGATGAACTTGGCAGAGCCGTCGGGCTCGTCGCCGCCCGAGAAGCCGCCGGGGATCATAACGATCTGGCTTGCACGGATGCGGCGGGCAAGCTCGCGGGTGCTCTCGGCGACGGCCTCGGGCGTGAGGTTGTTGATCACGAAGGTGTCGGCCTCGGCACCGGCGGCACGGAAGGCGCGGGCGCTGTCGTACTCGCAGTTGTTGCCGGGGAACACGGGGATGATCACGCGCGGGCGGGCGATCTTGGCGCCGCCGTACACGTGGATATCCTTGGCGCGGAAGTCGATGGTCTCGACCTCGGGGGTCTTGCCGGCGCTGCGGTAGGCGAAGACGCCCTCGATGCCGCTCTCCCAGGCCTCCTGGAGCTCGGCGAGCTCGATGACCTCGGAGCCGGTGTCGATGACATAGCCCTCGACGGTGGTGCCCAGGGGCTCGACGACAACGCCGTCGGCGACCTCGGGCAGCTCGGCATCCTCGGCGAGCTCGACGATAAAGCTACCGTAGAGCGGGGTGAAGAGGCTCTCCACGTCCACATCCTCGGCAAGCTCGATACCGATCTGGTTGCCGACGCACATTTTAAAGAGGCTCTCGGCGCCGCAGCCGTAGCCGGGCGTGGAGACGGCCAGGGCGTCGCCGTTGGCGGTGAGCGCCTCGACGGCGTCAAACGCGGCGAGCAGCTGCTGGGCGTCGGGGCGGTAATCCTCGCCGTAGGTGGCGGGGGCGATGCGGACGACGCGGTGCGTGAGGCCCTTGAACTCGGGCGAGACGGCGCGGGCGGCCTTGCCCACGGCGACGGCGAAGCTGATCAGGGTCGGCGGAACGTTGAGCTCGCCGGTCTCGTCCTCAAACGAACCGCTCATGGAGTCCTTGCCGCCGATGGCACCGGCACCCAGGTCGACCTGGGCCATAAGGGCACCCAGGACGGCAGCCATGGGCTTGCCCCAGCGCTCTGCTTCGGTGCGCAGGCGCTCGAAGTACTCCTGGAAGGAGAGGTAGGCGCGCTTGTGCTCAAAGCCGGCGGCAACGAGCTTGGCGATGGACTCGACCACGGACAGGTAGGCGCCCGCAAACTGGTCGGCCTCCATCAAATAGGGGTTGAAGCCCCATGCCATGGCACTCGCTGTGGTGGTCTCGCCGTCCACGGGGAACTTGGCGACCATGGCCGAGCTCGGGGTGAGCTGCGTCTTGCCGCCAAAAGGCATAAGCACGGTCGCGGCGCCGATGGTGGAGTCGAAGCGTTCGGAAAGGCCCTTGTTGGAAGCGACGTTGAGGTCGGTGACGAGCGAGGTCATGCGCTCGGCGAGCGTGGTACCGGCCCAGCTGGGCTGCCACACACTGCGGGCGCAGACGTGGGCGACCTGGTGCTTGGGCGCACCGTTGGAGTTGAGGAACTCGCGGGACAGATCGACGATGGCGACGCCGTTCCAGGCCATGCGCATGCGCGGCTCGGCGGTAACCTCGGCGATAACGGTCGCCTCCAGGTTCTCCTCGGCGGCGTAGCCCATGAACTCCTCGACGTCACCGTCGGCGACGGCGCAGGCCATGCGCTCCTGGGATTCAGAGATGGCGAGCTCGGTGCCGTCAAGACCGTCGTACTTCTTGGTCACGGTATCAAGGTCGACATACAGGCCGTCGGCAAGCTCGCCTACAGCGACCGAGACACCGCCGGCGCCAAAGTCGTTGCAGCGCTTGATCAGACGGCAGGCATCGCCGCGGCGGAACAGGCGCTGCAGCTTGCGCTCGACCGGGGCGTTGCCCTTCTGGACCTCGGCGCCCGATGTCTCGATGGACTCGGTGTTCTGGGTCTTGGAGGAGCCGGTGGCACCGCCGATGCCGTCACGGCCGGTGCGGCCGCCCAACAGGATGATCTTGTCGGTGGGGGCGGGGCACTCGCGACGCACGTGGTTTGCCGGGGTAGCGCCCACGACGGCGCCGACCTCCATGCGCTTGGCGACGTAGCCGGGGTGATAGAGTTCGTTGACCTGACCGGTGGCAAGGCCGATCTGGTTGCCGTAGCTGGAGTAGCCGGCGGCAGCAGTGGTCACGAGCTTACGCTGCGGCAGCTTGCCCTCGAGCGTCTCGGACACGGGGACGGTGGGGTCGCCGGCGCCGGTGACACGCATGGCCTGGTACACGTAGCTGCGGCCCGACAGCGGGTCGCGGATGGCACCGCCCACGCAGGTGGCGGCACCGCCGAAGGGCTCGATCTCGGTCGGGTGGTTGTGGGTCTCGTTTTTAAATAGGAACAGCCAGTCCTGGTCCTCGCCGTCGACATCGACCTTCACCTTGACGGTGCAGGCGTTGATCTCCTCGGACTCGTCGACATCGGTCATGACGCCGGTCTTCTTGAGGTACTTGGCGCCGATGGTGCCCATGTCCATGAGGCAGACGGGCTTGGTGTCGCGACCGAGTTCGTGGCGCATCTCCATGTAGCGGTCGAAGGCCTGCTGCACCACGGCGTCGTCGATCGTCACGTCGTCCAGGACGGTGCCGAAGGTGGTGTGGCGGCAGTGATCGGACCAGTAGGTGTCGATCACGCGGATCTCGGTGATGGTGGGGTCGCGATCCTCATCGCGGAAGTACTGCTGGCAGAAGGCGATGTCCGCCTCGTCCATGGCAAGGCCGCGCTCGGAAATAAAGGCGGCAAGGCCGGCTTCGTCGAGCTCGCGGAAACCGTCGAGCACCTCGACGGGCTGGGGCTCGGGGGTCTCCATGTACAGCGTCTCGGGCAGGTCGAGCGAGGCGATGCGCGCCTCGACGGGGTTCACCACGTAGTGCTTGATGGCATCGATGGCGGCCTCGTCCAGAGCGCCCGAGATCATATAGACCTTGGCGGAGCGCACGGCGGGGCGCTCGCCCTGGCTGATGAGCTGCACGCACTCGCTGGCGGAGTCGGCGCGCTGGTCAAACTGGCCAGGCAGGAATTCGACGGCAAAGACGGCGCCATCGCTTGCGGGGAGCTCGTCGTAGGTCACATCGACCTGGGGCTCGCTAAAGACGGTCGGCACGCAGGACCGGAAAAGCTCCTTGTCGATGCCCTCGACGTCGTAGCGGTTGATAATCCTCAGGGCCTCGATGCCCTTGATGCCGAGAATTTCGGTCAGCTCGCCCTTGAGCTGCTGAGCCTCGACGTCGAACCCGGGTTTCTTCTCCACGTAGATACGAGAGACCATTGGTTCCTGCCTTCCTGATCGGTTGGGCGTACGGTACGGTATGCGGCAGCGGTCGGTTTGCGGGGTCTGCCCTGCGGTCGCCTTGAGCCACATGTTTGTAAACCTCACTATGATACGACAGCTCGCGGCGCGTTGAGGACGGCGAGGGTGCTACAGTGAAGCGCAAACAAGAGAAAGGCATCACATGGCATTCGTTTCGCTCGCCATCATCGCACTCGTGGCCTTTGCGAGTCCTTTTATCGCCTCGGCGATTCCCGGAAAACCCGTTCCCGAGACGGTCTTTTTGCTCGTGCTCGGCGCGGTACTGGGACCCCATATGCTCGGCGTCATCCATGTAGATGCTGAGGTCTCGCTGGTGTCCGAGCTGGGCCTGGCCTTTTTGTTCCTGCTTGCCGGCTTTGAGATCGACCCCAAGAGCATCACGGGCGTCGAGGGGCGCTACGGCTTGGCGACGTGGGTCGTCACGTTTGGTATCGCCTGGCTTGCCGTGCGCTTTACCCCGTGGTTCTCAGTCAGTCATTTCGACGGTATCGCCGTGACGCTTGCCCTCACTTCGACGGCGCTCGGTACGCTTGTGCCCATCATGCGTGAGCGCTCGCTCACCGGCACGCGCGTGGGCGACTCGATTCTCGCGTATGGCACTTGGGGCGAGCTCGGTCCCGTGCTCGCCATGTCGGTGCTGTTGTCTGCCCGCACTGGCATCCAAACGCTCGTTATCCTTGGCTTGTTTGCGGTGGTTTGCGTGTTGCTGGCCGTGGTCCCGAGCCGCTCCAAGCGCGTCGGCAGCCGCTTCTTTGCATTTGTTGAGGAGCGCGCCGATACCACGTCGCAGACCTTCGTGCGCCTGACGGTGCTCATCCTGGTCACGCTCGTGGCATTCTCGGCTGTCTTTGATCTCGACATCGTGTTGGGTTCTTTTGCCGCTGGCTTTGTCCTGCGCTATATCATCCCCGAGGGCAACCATACGCTCGAGACCAAGCTCGACGGTCTGGCCTACGGTTTTTTGATTCCGGTGTTCTTTACCGTGTCGGGCGCAAAGATCGACCTGACGGCCGTGGCGTCGCGCCCGGGCTTGCTCGCGGGCTTTATCGTGGCGTTGTTGATTATTCGTGCCGTGCCCATTCTTATTTCCATGAGCATTTGTCCTGCGACGCGCGATGTGTCGGCGTATGGTCGCATTACCGTGGCCCTGTACTGCACCACGGCGCTGCCGATCATCGTTGCCGTTACGAGCGTTGCCGTCAACGCGGGCGCGCTGTCGCAAGATATTGCGTCGGTCATGGTTGCCGCCGGTGCCATCACGGTGTTCTTGATGCCATTGCTCGCGCAGCTCTTCTACCGCGTGGTGGATGCCGCACCGGTCGCCGCCGTGGCAGAGGTTGCCGAGCATCCATCCGATGCGCTCGACATCTTGCGCGCCCACCACGACCTAGCGAGCTTGCTCGCGCGCGAGCACGAGCTGCTGACCTCGCATGGCCATGGTCGCGTATTCGAGGGCCTGCCTACGCTCGATACGATTGCCGAGCGTCTTTCCGCCGAGGCAGCGAGCGGCCACATCGATGCCCGCATCGTGGACGCGGCGCACCTGCTTGCCGATAAGACCTATGGAGACGAGGTCGACCCGTCCGAGCTGACTCCGCGTGAGCGCCGCCGCCTGGAGCGCGCCAAGCTCGCTGTGCGCGAATACCGCCGCCGCATGCTGGAGCTCTATGCGCGCGAAGAAGCCGAAGACGACGACGGTAAGTAGTCGATACTTTCTCGGGGAAGCCGCGTCCCGCTTTGAAGGCTCGGAACGGGATGTGGTTTCCGAAACGGGGGCCGTTGGGAAGCTGTGTCCCGGAATGGGCGCTCAGAGTGGGATGCAGTTTCCGCAAGGAGGTCCTGGGGGAAACCGTGCCCCGTTCTGATCCGAAATACTGGGACATAGTTTCCCTTTCATAACAGGAGAAGGCGCGCTGTCTGCAGTTGATTCAGACGGCGCGCCTTTTTGGTTGAGCTATGTTGAAGCTTGAAGCCAAAGCTTGTGGCTCCTTAGGAGCGGGCGGCTCCGTCGACGGGGAGCACGGCGCCCGTGACATAGGAGGACATGTCGCTCGCCAGGAAAACAAAGGCGTTGGCGACATCCTCGGGCTCGCCCATGCGGCCCAGCGGAATGGTGGCGATGATGGGCTTGATGACTTCTTCGGGCAGGTTAGCGACCATGTCGGTCTTGGTCACGCCAGGTGCGACGGCATTGACGCGAATGCCCATGGGGGCGAGCTCGCGCGAGAGCGACTGGACCATGCCGTTGACGGCAAATTTGGACGTGGGGTAACCGACGCCGGAGGGCTGGCCGTACTTGGCGACCATCGAGCTCGTGGTGGTGATGGTGCCGCCGTGGCCGGCCTCGGTCATGATCTTGGCGGCAGCCTGGTGGCCATTAAAGACGGCGACGACATTGAGGTCCATGACCTTTGCAAACTCCTCGGCAGTGTAGTCCAAAAGGGGCGAGCGCTGGGAGATGCCGGCATTGTTGACGACCGTGTCCAGGCCGCCCATATCGGTGGCAGCTTGGGTAAAGGCCTCGGTTACGGCCTCGAGCGAGGTGAGGTCGCAGGAGCGGCCCCAGACCTTGGCCTCGGGATAGGCGGCCGCCAGCTTCTCAACGGCTGCGTCGGCAGTTTCCTGGCGCGAGCCAAATACGGTGACGGCAGCGCCTTCCTCGATAAAACGGCAGGCGATGGCATAGCCGATACCGCGCGTGCCTCCGGTGATGATTGCTTTCTTGCCCTCGAGCAACATGGTGCTTCCTCTCATCGCGGGCGGACATTCGCAGCACAGCGTAGCGGTAGCCGGAATCGGCCGCGTTTGCATATCGGTGAACGGTAGCCCGTGTTACCGATGAGCGGCTCGCGCAAATGTGCTCTGCCGTCGTGCTTAGGGCAGGAGACAAAAGGGCTCCCGTCCCACATCGGACGGGAGCCCTCAAGGCGCGTATTGCTGGGCGAGCGTTGGGTTAGTTCGCCATGACGTCTTCGGTCCAAGCCTCGACGTCCTCGATGCGCAGGACGTTGGCGACCTCGGCCACGCAGTCGACGCTGGCAAGTTCGGCGGCGGCAGCCTGGACGTCCTTCTCGAGTGCGCGGTGCGTCAGGAAGATGACCGAGCAGGCATCGCTGACGCCCGACTTGCCGTCCTCGACCTGGTTGATGAGCGAGATCGAGATGTTGTGCTTGGCAAAGATGTCGACCGTCTCGGACAGGGCGCCCACGCGGTCGGCGACCTTCAGGCGCACATAGTACTTGGTCTGGAGCTCGTCCATGGGCTTAAAGGCGAGGTTGTGGCCATAGGGCTCAATCTCGGGCAGCGGGGCCACGCCGCGGCTGATTTGCTCGGAGAGCGACAGAATATCGCCCACGACGGCGCTCGCGGTGGGGAAGGAGCCTGCGCCCGCGCCGTAGAACATGGTCTCGCCCACGGCGTCGCCTACCACGTAGACAGCGTTCATGGCACCGTTGACCTTGGCAAGCATGTGGTCGGCGGGGATCAGCGTGGGATGCACGCGGACGTCGACGCCGGCGTCGGTGTTGCGGGCGATGCCGAGCAGCTTAATGGTGTAGCCGAGCTCGCGGGCCTGGGCGATGTCCTCGGCGCCGATGGTACGGATACCCTGCTGGTACACATCATCGGTGGTAACGCGGGTGCCAAAGCCGATGGAGGCGAGGATGGCCGTCTTGCTGGCGGCATCGAAGCCGTCGACGTCGGCGGACGGGTCGGCCTCGGCATAGCCCTTGGCCTGCGCGTCGGCAAGCACGTCGGCGTAATCGGCGCCCTCGGCGTCCATGCGCGACAGGATGTAGTTGGTGGTACCGTTGAGAATGCCGGCGATGGTCAGGATCTTGTTGCCCACCAGGTCGTGCTCGAGCGTGCTGACGATGGGGATGCCGCCACCGCAGCTGGCCTCGCACTTAATCTGCACGCCGCACTCACGCGCCTTCTCGGCAAGCGTCTCGACATGGCGGCCCAGCAGAGCCTTGTTGGCGGAGACGACATGCTTGCCGTTCTCGAAGGCAGTGGTAAAGATCTCGGTTGCGGGATGCTCGCCTCCGATGAGCTCGACGACGATGTCGACGGCGGGGTCGGTGACGACGTCGTGCCAGTCACTCGTAAAGGCCTCGCGCTCAATGCCTGCCGCCTCGGCCTGCTCCCAAGCAAGCGCGCAGGCGCGGGTCAGCTTAAGGTCGATGCCGTAGGCTGCCAGGTACTCATCGTGGTGGCTCTTGATCAGACGGGCCACGCCGCCGCCGACGGTTCCCAGACCGATCAGACCGACGTTCACGGTGCGCAGGGATTCGCTCATAGATAGCTCCTTCGTGCATCTTATGGATGGATTAACCGCTTAAAGGTTGAGTGCATTCTAGCGTGAACCGGGGGCGCGTGCTCGCCAGGCAACAGGAGCCGCACAAAACGGCACCCCCGAAACGCTGCGGAAACATTGGAAACACGCTCGCTACAAACGGACTTCCGTAACAAACTGTCAACGTTTGCGCCATAAGGTTTGCCCTGTACCGCAAGACGGCCGCACCGCGGCCAGCGAAAAAGGGGACACCATGTTCAACATCAACAGCACGCTCAGCCGTAGGAACTTTCTCGCCGGCGCTGCGGCGCTCGGCAGCACCGCCGCACTCGCTGGTTGCTCGTCGGGTGGCTCGGACGGCGGCACCGCCGATGACGGCAAGACCTTCAAGATTGGCGTTATCGGCCCTCTGACCGGCGCCGCGGCAACCTATGGCGTTTCGGCCGAGAAGGGTGCCAAGCTTGCCGCCAAGGATTTCTCGACCAAGGACCTCAAACTCTCGCTTAAGTCCGAGGATGACGTCGCCGACGGCGAGAAGGCTATCAACGCCTTCAATACCCTGTGCGACTGGGGCATGCAGGCGCTCGTCGGCCCCGTCACGACTGGTGCCGCCGTCGCTGTCTCGGGCGAGATCGCCGACGATATGCTCATGGTCACGCCCTCTGCTTCGTCCCTCGACGTCACCAAGGACAAGACCACGGTTTTCCAGGTTTGCTTTACCGACCCCACCATGGGCGCGAGTGCTGCCAAGTTTTTGGCCGAGAAGTATGCAGACGCCAAGATCGCCCTGTTCTACAACTCCGGCGATACGTACAGCTCGGGTGTTGCCGATGCCTTTGCCGAGCAGGCCAAGGAGTCCAAACTTGATATCGTCGATGCCGAGACCTTTAAGGACGACTCCTCCACGAGCTTTACCAACCAGCTCACCAAGGCCAAGGAGGCCGGCGCCACGCTCATCTTTGCGCCGATCTACTACACGCCGGCGTCCGTTTTGCTCAAGAACGCCAAGGACATGGGATACGACATGACCCTCATGGGTACCGACGGCATGGACGGCCTGCTCTCCGTTGAGGGCTTCGACACCTCCCTTGCCGAGGGCGTGCTGCTCATGACCCCGTTCTCTGCCGACGATGAGAAGAACGCCGACTTCGTCAAGGCATATAAGGACGCCTACGACGAGACGCCCAACCAGTTTGCCGCCGATGCCTATGACTGCGTCCATGCGATTGTCGAGGCTATCGATAAGGCAGACATCGATATTACGGCCGACGGCGCCGACATTGCCGGCGACCTCGCCAAGGCCATGCGTAAAATCAAGATCGAGGGCCTGACGGGCGAGCTCACGTGGAACGACGAGGGCCAAGTCGAAAAGCCTGCTACGGCCTATGTGATTCAGGACGGCAAGTACATCGCTGCCTAAGTGTGCATAAAGCGCAACCGATGAGGCAGTTTTATTCAGGGCGGGGTCGCCTGTAACAGAATGGAAACATTACTTTTACACAATAAAGTGGCATTACTGCATAAAAAAATAGAAATACGCAGAAATATGGATAAATGAACAAATCCAAAGAAAAGTTGAAATAATCGCCACTTTTCCTAACTAAAGCGTCTACTATTTTGCGAACGCCGAACACGGCGAAGGATGGCCTGTCGGGCAACCAAAACCCGACGAGATTTGAGAGGAGAGCCGCATGTCGAGCCTCACCGGTAAGTCATTGAACCCTGTTATGAATCGCAGGAGCGTTATCGCGAGCGCAGCAGGTCTGGGGGCGATGTCCATTCTAGCGGGCTGCTCCTCCAACGGCGGCGACAGTGGTTCCGCTTCGGGCGACGCTTCGTTTAAGATCGGCACCATCGGCCCGCTGACCGGCGCCAACGCGTCCTACGGCAAGTCTGTTACCCAGGGCGTCGAGCTTGGCTGCAAGGACTTCTCCACCAAGGAGCTGCCGCTTGCCAGCAAGGCCGAGGATGACCAGGCCGATGGCGAGAAGGCCGTCAACGCCTTCAACACCCTGCTCGACTGGGGCATGCAGGCCCTCGTCGGCCCGACCACCACGGGCGCGTCGGTTGCCGTTGCCGCCGAGTGTGGTAACGACCCCAAGACGTTCATGATCACCCCGTCCGCGTCCTCCGAGGACGTCACCGACGGCAAGGATTGCGTCTTCCAGGTTTGCTTCACCGACCCCAACCAGGGCGTCAACGCTGCCAAGTTCCTGGCGCAGAAGTATGCGGACGAGAAGTTCGTGCTGTTCTATAACTCCGGCGACGCCTATTCTTCGGGTGTCGCGGATGCCTTTAAGGTTCAGGCTGCTGAGTCCAAGCTCGAGATTGTCGACGAGGAGACCTTTAAGGACGACTCCGCCACGAGCTTTACCAACCAGCTGACCAAGGCCAAGCAGGCCGGCGCCACCATGATCTTTGCGCCGATCTACTACACCCCGGCCTCCGTCCTGCTCAAGAACGCCAAGGACATGGGCTACGACGTCAAGATGATGGGCTGCGACGGCATGGACGGCATCCTGGGCGTTGAGGGCTTCGACACCTCTCTTGCCGAGGGTCTGCTGCTCATGACCCCGTTCTCTGCCGACGACGAGAAGAACGCCGACTTCGTCAACGCTTACAAGGATAAGTACGGCGATACCCCCGACCAGTTTGCCGCTGACGCCTACGACGGTGTGCACGCGGTGGCCGAGGCCCTCAAGGAGGCCGGTCTTGGTGTCGACGCCGACCCGACCGAGGTCGCCGAGAAGCTGTCCAAGGCTATGCTCAAGATTACCGTTGACGGTCTGACCGGCAAGCTCACCTGGAACGATAAGGGTCAGGTCCAGAAGGAGCCCACGGCGTACGTCATCACCGACGGCAAGTACGTACAGGCCTAATAGGCCGCCTTACATAGAGCGGTTTTGATCCCAAGCAGGGGAGGTTTTGGCCTTCCCTGCTTGCTTGGTATCTAGGGACGATGTAACGTCCCTGTTTCATACATCAACTGGAAACCTATTCGAAAGGGGGATGTGGAACATGACAGTCTTTATCCAATACCTGGTCAACGGCCTGTCCATGGGCAGCGTCTACGCCATCATCGCGTTGGGCTACACCATGGTCTACGGTATCGCCAAGATGCTGAACTTCGCTCACGGCGACGTCATCATGGTCGGTGCCTATGTCTCGTTCTGCGCCACGTCGTATCTCGGCCTCCCGGGCTGGGCATCTGTAATTCTCTCTTGTGTGGTCTGCACGGTTCTCGGTGTTCTCATCGAGGGTCTGGCATACAAGCCGCTGCGCCAAGCAGGCCCTCTGGCCGTTCTGATCACGGCCATCGGCGTGTCTTACTTCCTGCAGAACGCCGCGCAGCTTCTGTGGGGCGCCACGCCCAAGAACTTCACTTCGCTCGTCACCTTCCAGGTGCCGGAGTTCTTGGCCAAGTTCAACGTAAGCGCCGTCTCGCTCGTCACCATCGTCGCCTGCCTGGTTATCATGGCCGGCCTGATGTTCTTTACAGGCAAGACCAAGATGGGCAAAGCCATGCGCGCCGTGTCCGAGGACAAGGCCGCCGCTCAGCTCATGGGCATCAACGTCAACCGCACCATCTCGATGACGTTCGCCATCGGCTCCGCCCTTGCCGCCATCGCCGGCGTGCTGCTGTGCTCCTACTCGCCGGTGCTGCAGCCCACGACGGGTGCCATGCCTGGCATCAAGGCCTTCGATGCCGCTGTCTTCGGTGGCATCGGCTCCATCCCCGGTGCCTTTGTCGGTGGCATTCTCATCGGTATCATCGAGGCGATGGCACAGGCTTATATTTCCACGAGCCTTGCCAACTCCATCGTCTTTGGTGTTTTGATCATCGTCCTGCTCGTCAAGCCTGCCGGCCTCTTGGGCAAGTACGTCCCCGAGAAGGTGTAGGTGAGCGTTATGAAGTTTCTTAAAGACAAGCAGACGCGTCACGACTTTGTTACGTACGCCATGTGCCTTGTGGCGTTCGCCATCGTGTTCTTTATGCAGTCTAACCACATGATTCCGCGCATGATCGCCGGTCAGCTGGTTCCCATCACGGCCTATATCGTCATGGCTATCTCCCTTAACCTCGTCGTCGGCATCGCGGGCGACTTGTCGCTGGGCCACGCGGGCTTTATGAGCGTCGGCGCCTATACAGGCATCGTTACCGCGGTCGCCCTCGAGAGCGCCGTTCCCTCCGATCCGATACGTCTTGTCATCAGCATCGTGGTCGGCGCCATCGCTGCCGCCATCCTGGGCTTCTTGATCGGCATCCCGGTCCTTCGCCTGAGCGGCGATTACCTGGCTATCGTGACGCTGGCCTTTGGCGAGATTATCAAAGAGATCGTCACCTGCCTTATCGTGGGCGTCGACTCCCACGGCCTGCATGTGATCTTTAACATCACGGGCAACTCCACGATCGACGACCTGCACCTGCTCGAGGACGGCACCGCCATCATCAAGGGCGCCCAGGGCGCCTCGGGCGTGTCGACGTACTCGACCTTCCTTGCCGGTGCCATCTTGGTCATGGTCGCACTCGTGATCGTGCTCAACCTGGTGCGCAGCCGTACCGGCCGTGCCATCATGGCCGTGCGCGATAACAAGATTGCAGCCGAGTCCGTGGGCATCTCCGTCACCGAGTACCGCATGATCGCCTTCGTGGTTTCCGCCGCTCTCGCCGGCGCTGCCGGAGCCCTCTTCGGCGGCAACTTCTCGCAGCTCTCCGCCACTAAGTTCGACTTCAACACGTCGATTCTGATTCTGGTGTTCGTGGTCTTGGGCGGTCTGGGCAATATGCGCGGCTCCGTCATCGCAGCGGCGTTGCTCACGGTACTTCCCGAGCTGCTCCGTCAGTTCTCGGACTACCGCATGCTCATCTATGCCATCGTGCTGATCCTGGTCATGATCTTTACCAACAACCCGCAGCTTAAAGCGTTCTTCGGTCGCGTCAAGGACCGTTTTGCTTCCAAGAAGGAGGTGGCAGCCGATGCCCAGTAAATTTGAGTTCAACAAGGGCAAGATGGTCCCGTATCCTTCTGGCGCCATCGTTCCCGATCGCGATCTGGGCCAGCGCCCGGCGCTCGAGTGCATCCACCTGGGCATTGAGTTCGGTGGCCTTAAGGCAGTCGACGACTTTAGCCTGACTATCGGCAAGACCGAGATCGCCGGCCTGATTGGCCCCAATGGTGCCGGTAAGACCACGGTCTTCAACCTGCTCACCAAGGTGTACCAGCCCACGCACGGCACCATCCTGCTCGACGGTGAGGACACCTCGGGCAAGTCGGTCTATCAGGTCAACCGCATGGGCATCGCCCGTACGTTCCAAAACATCCGCCTGTTCAACACCATGACGGTGGAGGACAACGTCAAGGTCGGTCTGCACAACCAGGAGCGCTATTCCGGTTTTGAGGGCGTGCTGCGCCTGCCGACGTACTGGAAGCACGAGAAGGCCGCCCATGAGCGTGCCATGGAGCTGCTGTCCATCTTTGATATGGAGCATCTGGCAAGCGAACAGGCCGGCTCGCTGCCTTACGGCGCTCAGCGCCGCCTGGAGATCGTCCGCGCGCTTGCCACCAACCCCAAGCTGCTGCTGCTCGACGAGCCTGCCGCCGGCATGAACCCGTCCGAGACCGCCGAGCTCATGGAGAACATCGTCAAGATTCGCGACACCTTTGGCATTGCCATCATGCTTATCGAGCATGATATGTCGCTCGTCATGAACATCTGCGAGGGCATCTGCGTGCTCAACTTTGGTAAGGTTATCGCCAAGGGCACGGCCGAGGAAATCCAGAACAACGATGCCGTTATCGAGGCATATCTGGGCAAGCAGGATAAGGGGGAGAACTAAATGGCAGAGCCGATGCTTTCCGTCTACAACATCAACGTCTGGTACGGCGCCATCCACGCCATCAAGGACATCTCCTTTAACGTCAACGAGGGCGAGATCGTGGCCCTGATCGGTGCGAACGGTGCCGGCAAGTCCACAACGCTCAAGACGGTCTCGGGCCTGCTGCGCTCTAAGACCGGCTCCATCAAGTTTATGGGCGAGGACATTACCCATACGCCCGCTGATAAGCTGGTTGGTAAGGGCCTGGCTCAGGTTCCCGAGGGACGTCGCGCCTTTTTGCAGATGACGGTCGAGGAGAACCTGGAGATGGGTGCCTATACGCAGCCCAAGTCCACGGTGGCTCCGGGCCTGGAGCGCGTCTACGAGCAGTTCCCGCGCCTGAAGGAACGTCGTCGCCAGGTCGCCGGCACCCTTTCAGGCGGCGAGCAGCAGATGCTCGTTATGGGGCGCGCCCTTATGAGTAACCCCAAACTGCTCATGCTTGACGAGCCTTCCATGGGCCTGGCGCCGATTCTGATTGAGCAGATCTTCCAGATTGTCGAGGACCTGCACAAGGCCGGCACCACGGTGCTTCTGGTCGAGCAGAACGCGCAGATGGCGCTCTCGATCGCCACGCGTGGCTACGTGCTCGAGACCGGCAAGATCACCATGACCGGCACCGGCCAAGAGCTCCTGCACGACGATAACGTGCGTAAAGCCTACCTGGGCGGTTAACTAGTTACGCGGTTTTACCAAACCGCGTAACGGCTCGACGCTGCAAGCCCGCCAGAGCGGCAATCTGCCTTTCAACTTCGGCGGCATGACCAGAAGGTCAATGCCGCCTCGTTTCAAGGCACCTTGCTCGCTCTGGCGGGTTTTCGCTGTCGTTGCCAAAACATCGACGTTGTGGCAGATGCCAACGACTATTCCCTTTAAGTTGCGGTGGAATAGGGACTAAATGGGAGCCTCAGAGGTCAAAAGAGTCCTTATTCCACCGCAACTTCATGGGGGTGTGTGACAATGCCCGTCGGAAAACATCTGCTGTCTTTGGGGGTCTATCTATGCTGTACGAGTTTTGTGCCGAGAACTTTGAGCGTGTGCCGGCGGCTATCGATGCCGGTGCTAAGCGCATCGAGTTGTGCGACAACCTTGCCGTTGGTGGCACTACGCCCTCGGCCGGCGTTATCAGCACTACGGTCAGCTATGCTCACGAGCATGACGCGCGAGTGATGTGCATGATTCGCCCGCGTGGCGGTGACTTTCACTACAATCAGGACGAGCTGCGCATGATGGAGATGGACTTGGGTCTTGCCGTGAGCGCCGGCGTTGACGGCCTGGTCTTTGGCTGCTGCAAGCCCTGTGCCGGCGGCTGGGCGCTCGACGAGCTCACCCTCGGCGCCCTCGTGATGGCTACGGGCTGCGCGACCGAGGAGTGCAAGCGCGGGGTCATCGATATCACCTTCCACATGGCCTTTGACCAGCTCTCGCTCGAGGCTCAGCTCGATGCCATTGACACACTCGCCGACTGCGGCATCACGCGCATCCTGACGCATGGTGGTGCTGCCGGAACGCCGATCGAGGACAACCTGGAGCACCTGTCGCGTCTTGTCGAGTATGCGGGCGACCGCCTGACCATTCTTCCCGGTGGCGGCATTTCCACGGCCAATCGCGATACCGTGGCGGCGGCACTGGGCGTCTCCGAACTCCATGGCACCAAGATCGTGCCGCTGGAGGTATAACCCGTGGCGCTGGTATTTGACGTCCAGCAGGCGAGCGGTAAGCCCGACGATAATCGTCGCCCTGGCACCGCGTGCCCCTTTTGTGACACGGAGGGGCTCGCCAACATCATCCAGCGCGATGGTGACTGCATCTGGCTCGAGAATAGGTTCAAGACCTTGCGCGCCACCCGTCAAACCGTGTTGATTGAATCGGCAGATCACGATGCCGACTTGGTGACCTATGAGCCGGATGAACTCCACCATGTGATGCGGTTTGCTCTGGGCTGTTGGCAGCAGATGATCGATTCCCAGCAGTACCGCAGTGTACTCATGTATAAGAACAAAGGTCCGCTTTCGGGCGGCAGCCTCGTCCATCCACACATGCAGATTGTGGGCTTGGAACAGGAGGACGGCTATGCGGCGCTGACCTTAGCCAACTTTGAAGGCATCGCTGTCTGGCAGCAGGGGAGAATCTCGGTCAACATCTCAACCGAACCGATTATGGGATTCTTTGAGGTCAACGTCTCGGCTCCACAGGGAATCGCCGCCAGCGACGACGCCCGCGACCAAGCCGAAGCGGACCTGTTTGCCGATGCGATTCAGGTGGCCCTGCGCTATATCCTGCACGAGCACCACGGCGGCCGCGCGGAGTCGTACAACTTGTTCTTCTACCACATGGACGGCCGGACCATTGCCAAGGCGCTTCCGCGTTGGGTGGTTTCGCCCTACTTTGTCGGCTATCGTTTGGCCCAGGTTAATGCCGAGACCACGCTCGATATCGATGCTGATCGCCTGCGTGCGCATCTGGAAACGCTCGTATAGCAAGACTAACACCCGCGTAACGCGGACGGTCTAGCGTCCCATGGCGTCGCGGCCGGCCTCGACGCGCTTGCGTTGGGCGGCGCGCTCCTCGCCGGTCAGTCGCTCAAAGAGATGTCCGATAACCGAGGCGAGCACCTGCTGAAACAGCGTTCCGCACATGACGGGAAACACGACTTCGCCTGGAAAGTACTGCGTGGCGATGACGGCGCCCGAAGAGATGTTACGCATGCCGCAGGTAAAGCACATGGTGGTCGTCTCGCTATACGGCAGGTGCAACGCACGGGCGACCAGAAAACCGACGACAAAGCCGCTGATGGCGAAGACCAAAATAAAGAGGGCGACTTCCAAGCGCTCAACATTCATGTGCAACACGTACTCGCTCATGGCGGTGGAGTTGGACGCGATGACCCCCATCATCATGAACTTGCAGGCGGGCGAAAGCGCGGGGGAGAGTTTCTCATGTCCCCATCCGCGCGTGAGCTCGTTGATCACGATGCCGAACACGGCAGGGATGGCGATCATAAAGGCCGTGTTCTGCATCATGCCCGGAACATCGATTGCGACGGTGGCACCCAGCAGGAGCTTCAGCGTGAGCGGAATCGTCACGGGCGAGATGACCGAGGACGTCAGGATGATGGTGAGCGCGAGCGGGCCGTTGCCGCCGAACATGCTAATCCACATAAAGGCGGTGACTGCCACGGGTACGCTGTACTCGAGCGCGATGCCGCAGACAAGGTTTGGGTTGGAACCAAAGAACAGTGAGCTCATGGCATACGCCGCGATGGGGATGAGCACGGCCGAGACAAATAACGCCAAAATCAAATGTAGGGGACGGCGGAACACCTCGGCCACCTGGTGAAAGGTGTTGCTGAGCGCACCTTGGAACGTCATAAAGGCAAACAGGGCGGGAACGATGGGCTTGAGCACGCCGATCTGCCGGGGAAAGAGCACGCCGAGCGTCACGCAAATCGGAACGATGACCTGCATGTGCCCCGCAAGAAACTTGCCCAGTCCAACCCATTGCTTCATATGCTCTTGTGACTCCCTTTGCTCGTGAATCCGTTTTGAATGGATATGCTAGACGCTCGCATGCGTCCGTGCGTCAGAAACGCTCGATTATTTCGAGGGTATTACCGCCCTCGTTTATCGAAACCGCGGCGTGCTGGACGTTGTGCGTCCGCGCTGCACGGTATAATAAATCCGTTCAACAGATCTGCCTGCCGAAGCGGGTATACACAGAGGACTCATCGCTATGAACCGTGAGAGGTATCGCGGCGACCTGCCCCTATCGGGGGTGGGCGCCTATGTCATCGCTTAAGACGACGCATCGCTGGGCAGTCGCTCGGCAAAACCCCGAGCTCGAAAAGGAGCTTTCGGCTGGCCTGGGCATACCCGGGCTGGTGGCGCGCATTATGGTTGCGCACGGCATAACATCCATCGAGGAAGGCCAGCTGTTTTTGACGCCTTCGCTCGATCGCGACTGGGCCGACCCACTCATTATTCCGGGCATGGCGGTCGTTGCCGACCGCGTCGAGCGCGCTATTCGCAACCACGAGCACATCGCGGTCTTTGGCGATTTTGACGTCGACGGCATTACGTCGACTTGTCTGTTGACCGAGGCGCTACGTTCGTTTGGCGCCAACGTCACGCCGTTTATTCCGCATCGCTTTGACGAGGGCTACGGCCTGTCGCGTGCGGCGCTCGACCGCGTCAACGAGCTCGCCCAACCCAACCTGATCGTGACCGTCGATAACGGCATTGCCGCCAAGGAGGAGGTCTCCTATCTGGAGAGCCTGGGGATCGATTTGGTGGTCACGGACCATCACGAGCCGTCCGACCAGGTGCCGCAGGGCGTGCCCCTGACCGACCCCAAGCTCGAGGACGAGGGTCCCTCGCGCGAGCTTGCCGGTGCCGGTGTGGCGCTCAAGCTGGTGCAGGTCCTGGGCGAGCGTTTGGGCAAGCCGTCGTATTGGCGTTCGCTGATCGAGGTCGCGGCGCTGGGCACCGTGTCCGACATGATGCCGCTCACGCCCGAGAATCGCGCACTGGTCGCCGAGGGCATCCAACAGATGCGCGTGACGGCCCGTCCCGGCTATATCGCGCTTGCCGCACTTGCCAAGGCCGACCTTTCTACCATTACGGCCGACGGCCTGTCGTTTTCGCTCATCCCTCGTCTGAATGCTGCCGGCCGCATGGCTGATCCCAAGCTGGCGCTCGACCTGCTGCTTGCCCGCGATCCTATCGAGGCAAGTGCACTGGCAGCCGAGCTCGAGGAAATCAACCGTCAGCGCCGCGAGATCGAGGCGGAGCTCACACGCGACGCCATGGCAAAGGTCGAGGAGACCTATGACGGCGGTCGCGCAATCGTCGTGGGTGGCGAGGGCTGGCACGAGGGCGTCAAGGGTATCGTAGCGAGCCGCCTGACCAACCGTTATCACGTGCCGGCGCTGCTCTTCTCGATTGAGGACGGCGTTGCGCGCGGATCGGGTCGCTCGGTGGGCAAGGTCAACCTGTTCGACGCCGTCGAGCGTTGTTCCGACCTGCTGATTCGTCGCGGCGGACATGCCGGTGCGGTGGGTGTGACCATCGAGGCATCCAAGCTCGATGAGTTCCGCCGCCGCCTTTCCGCCGTGCTATCGGAGCTTCCCGCCGAGGACTTTGAAGACACCGACGAGGTCGCCGCCACCGTCGACCTTTCCGAGCTGAATATCGAGACCATCGAGCAGATCTCCCGTCTTGAGCCGTTTGGCCAGGGCAACAAGGTGCCGCTGCTGGCTGCCGAGGGCGTGACGATGTGCGACCGCGCCGTGGTGGGCAAAACCGGCGAGCACATGCGCTTTGTGGCGACCGATGGCGCCGCGAGTGTGCCGGCCATTATGTTCCGCGTGCCGCAAATCGATAAGCTCATCAACTGCGATAGCGCTGTCGACTTGGTGTTCGAGGCCGTTGCCGAGCATTGGCAGGGGCGTGTGAAGCCCAAGCTCATGATCAAGGATGTTCTGGTCCGCGATACCACGCTGCCCAGCGTCGACGATCCGGCATGCGAGCTTCGTCGTGGCGTGCAGCCGGCGGATTCCGGCCTGCGCCTGGAGTCGCGTAAGCGCGAGACGCTCGCCCAGCTTTCCTATACCGAGCTCACGCGCTCGCTTATCCATAGCTTTATCGGATCGAACCAGCCGCACCGCGCGCAGGTTGAGGCGCTCGATGCCTTGGCCGACCACCAGAGCGTCTTGGCCGTTATGGGAACGGGCCGCGGCAAGTCTCTCATCTTCCATGTACATGCTGCGCGCGAGGCTGTCCTTCGCGGACGTGCGAGCATCTTTGTCTATCCGCTGCGTGCGCTTGTTGCCGACCAGGCCTATCACCTCTCGTCGACGATGGCAGCGCTTGGCATTGGCGTTGGCGTGCTGACCGGCGAGACCGTGGAGGCCGCACGCGATGATGTGTTCGCCGGCCTAGCTTCGGGCCGCACCGGTATCGTGCTCACGACGCCCGAGTTCCTATCTATCCACCGTGACCGCTTCGCGCGTTCGGGCCGCATCGGCTTTGTCGTTATCGATGAGGCGCACCACGCCGGCCTTGCCAAGGGCGGCGACCGCAGCGCCTATCTCGACATGCCCGATATCCTCAAAGCCCTGGGCGACCCGGTTGTTATGGCTGCGACGGCCACCGCGACGGCTCCGGTCGTGGCCGAGCTTGCCCGCATGCTGCCGATTACTCGCACGGTGGTCGACGAGACGGTGCGCGAGAACCTGCAGCTCGAGGACGACCGCGACCTTGCGAGCCGCGAGAATCGTTTGGTGTCGATCGTGGCGACGGGGGAGAAGACCGTCATTTACGTCAATTCGCGCGACCAGTCCGTGGCGCTCGCCAAGACGTTGCGCAAACGCGTGCCAGACTGTGCGACCCATATCGCGTTCTATAACGCCGGGCTCGCGCGTTCCGATCGCCGCCGCGTAGAGGAAGCGTTTCGTGACGGAAACCTCAGTTGCATCGTTTCGACCTCTGCCTTTGGTGAGGGCGTGAACTTGCCCGATATCCGCCATGTCGTGCTCTACCACATGCCCTTTGGCGCCATCGAGTTCAACCAGATGAGCGGACGCGCCGGTCGCGACGGCCAACCTGCCGTGATTCACCTGCTCTATTCGTCGCGTGACGCTCGCATTAACGAGCGCCTACTCGACTGTTACGCGCCCGAGCGCGATGAGCTTGTCACGCTCTATCGAGCGCTGCAGACCATGTGGCGCTCCAACCGTGGCAAGACGGGGGACGATTCATTCTGCGCAAGCGATATCGACATTGCGCAGATGTGCCTTGCCATCGATGCTCGCACGCCGGTCGACGAGCGCTCGGTGGAAAGCGGCCTGGGAATCTTCGAAGAGCTCGGTTTCTGTCGCGTTTCGGGGTTTGACGATACGCGTCGCATCGCGATGGCCGAAAACCCTGGCCGCGTGCAATTGAGCAGGTCAATTCGCTATTTGGAGGGCTTGCGCTCGCGCATGGAGTTCTCGGCTTTCCGGAGCTGGGCGCTCGATTCGTGCGCTTCTGATATGCTAGCCAAAGTTAACCGCCCGATCGTACCGCGGGCCTAGGGGAAGGGGACCTCGATGGATGCCGCAGCCCGTACCGCCCATGATTCCACCCTCCAGCCGTTTTCGGAGATGGAGCACTATAAGCATGCCGATGAGCTGCCGCCCGAGATTATGGCGGACAGCTACGACAAGCTAGAGCGCCTGTGCCTCAAATATATGAATGAGGACGACTTCTCTAAGGTGGAGCAGGCCTATTGCTTTGCTGCCGAGAAGCACTGCAACCAAAAGCGCCGCTCGGGTGAGATGTACATCAACCATCCCGTCGAGGTGGCCATCATTTTGGCCGATCTCAAGATGGACTGCGATGTGGTGTGCGCCGCGCTGTTGCACGATACCGTCGAGGATACCGAGACCTCGCTTGCCGATGTTTCCGGCCTGTTTGGCGATACGGTGGCCGAGCTCGTCGATGGCGTGACCAAGCTCACCAACATCGAAGTCGACAGCATGGACGAGAAGCAGGCCCTCACGCTGCGCAAGATGTTCCTTGCCATGTCCAAGGACATCCGCGTCATTATCGTCAAGCTTGCCGACCGCCTGCATAACATGCGTACGCTGGCGGCCCTTCGCGAGGACCGTCGCCTGTTTAAGGCCCGCGAGACCATGGACGTATACGCGCCCTTGGCCGACCGTCTGGGCATGAGCTCTATCAAGTGGGAACTCGAGGACCTGTCCTTCTTTTACCTGGAGCCCGATGCCTACCAGCGCATCTCGCGCATGGTAGCCGAGTCGCGCGAGGTTCGCGAGCGCTATCTGGCCGAGACTATCAAGACGCTCACCGATGAGCTCAACCGCATTGGCCTGGAGGGCTTTCAGATCAACGGCCGTTCCAAGCACTATTGGTCTATCTATCAAAAGATGAAGCGCAAGGGCAAGGAGTTCTCCGAGATTTACGACCTGGTGGCGCTGCGCGTCATCACCCATTCGGTGCGCGATTGCTATTCCACGCTCGGTGCGGTGCATACGCTGTGGCACCCCATGCCCGGTCGCTTTAAAGACTATATCGCCATGCCCAAGGTCAATAACTACCAATCGCTTCACACGACGGTTATCGGACCCACGGCTCGTCCGCTCGAGATTCAGATTCGAACCTACGAGATGCATGAGCAGGCCGAGTACGGCATTGCCGCCCACTGGCTGTATAAGAAATCGGGCGGATCGTCTGCGTCTAAGACCAATGATGCCCAGCGTCTGGATGACCAGATTAACTGGCTCAAACATTCGCTCGATTGGGCTGCGTCTGATGAGATCACCGACGCCAAGGAATACCTGCATTCGCTGAAGGTCGACCTCTTCGATCAGGAGATTTTCGTCTTTACGCCCAAGGGCGAGGTCATGGCGCTTCGTGCCGGCTCCACGCCGCTCGACTTTGCCTACGCCGTTCACACCGAGGTGGGAAACCACTGCGTCGGCGCTAAGATCAACGGTGCGGTGGCCCCGCTCACGCACGAGATCAAGACGGGCGACCGTGTCGAGATTCTGACCAACAAGAGTTCCAAGCCGTCGCGTGATTGGCTCAAGATCGTTAAGACACCTTCCGCCAAGTCAAAGATCCGCCGTTACTTCGCCGCCGCGACCAAGGACGACGACGCTGCCGCCGGCCGCGATATACTGGCTAAGGACCTGCGCAAGCGCGGATATGGCATCTCTACGCCACGATCCACGCGTGCGCTCAACGCCGTGGCGGAGCAGTTTAACTATAAGCAGCTCGAGGACCTGTTTGCCGCCGTTGGTGCGGGCAAAGTCGCCCCACGTGCCGTTGGCAATAAGGTCGAGCAAATCTTGGACCCCAAACCCGAGGAACAGCTCACCAAGGCCGAGGCTATCGCCGAGGTCGTCAAGCAGCCTGCCCGCGGCTCCAACCGCAAGCCGCAAAAGCGCGGCAAGAGCGCCAGCAACGGCATTATCGTCAAGGGCGAGAGCAACAGCGGCCTGCTGGTCCGTCTGGCCCATTGCTGCAACCCCGTGACGGGCGACGACATCGTCGGCTTCATCACGCGCGGTCGTGGCGTTTCGGTGCATCGCGCCAACTGCCCCAACGTCAAGGGTCTTATGGAGCATCCCGAGCGCATGATCGATGTGGAATGGGACGGCGCTGCCGACACCCTCTTCCAGGTCGAGATCGTGGTCGAGTGCCTGGACCGCATGGGCCTGCTCAAGGATGTCACCATTGCCATTGGCGATGCGGGTGGCAATATCCTTTCTGCCGCCACGTCGACCAACCGCGAGGGTATTGCAACCCTGCGCTTTATGGTCGAGATCTCGGACGCGAGTGGTCTGGATCCGCTGCTGGCCTCTATCAGCAGCGTTGACTCGGTCTACGACGCGCGTCGCTTGATGCCCGGCGAGGGTGGAGCCCAGCTTAAGCGCCGCGTTTAGTCGCGACGAACGTGCCATATTATCGATATTCGCTACACTCGAGGCATCGTTTGATGCCTCGAGTTCTATAGAGAGGAGAGGGACATGAGTGCTGTGTCCTTGGATTTAACTCCCAAGGGATCGGTCGAGATCGAGACGCTCGTAAACGGTCCCATTCAGACCAATAGCTATGCTGTCATTTCGGACAATGAGTGCGTGATTATCGACCCCGCATGGGAAGGCGAGCGCTTGGTGGAGCATATTCGAGCCGAACACCCCGATGTGCAGGTGCTCGGCGCCGTTTGCACGCACGGTCACGCCGACCATGTTGGCGGTGTCGCTGGAGTTCGGGCCGCCGTTGGCGCCGACGTCCTGTACGAGCTGTGTGGCAAGGACGCAGCAGTGCCGCATGCGAATATCGAGGAGCAGCGAGCGATGTGGGGCATCGAGACGCCCGATCCAGGTGAGCCGACGCGGCTGCTTGCCGAGGGCGACACCATTGAGCTGGGCGACATTTGCCTGCAGGTAATTGAGGTGCCCGGGCACACACCGGGCGGCATCGTTCTGTTCGCCGCCACTGAGCAGGGGAACATTGCCTTTGTGGGCGACACGCTATTCCCGGGTGGGCATGGCCGCACCGATCTTTCTGGAGGAGACGAGGCGGCGATCCTGCGCTCGCTCTCCAAGCTCGCCCAGCTTCTCCCGCCCGATACCGTTTGCCTAACCGGCCATGGCGATTCGACCACCATGGCACGCGAGCTCATGCAGAGCCCTTTCATGCAGATGTAGCTTAATAGTCGGCTTTTGAAGCACGAGAAGCGTCCAAACGTCAAGCTATTTTTCCCCAACGGGTCGATTTCGTAGGGCAAACGGTCAAAAAAGTCTGTTTGGACGATATTCGTGAACAAACGAACGTTTATGCTCGGGTGCGCCGTGGTAAAATCTCAGGCGTTATCGGAGCAACCTTACAGGAGGTTTCTTTTATGCTCGTCAACGCAGCAGACATGCTCAAGAAGGCCGAGGCCGGCAAGTACGGTCTTGGTGCCTTCAACACCAACAACCTCGAGTGGACCCTGGCTATTCTCCAGGCCGCCGAGGAGGCCAAGTCTCCGCTGATCCTTCAGTGCACCGCTGGTGCCGCTAAGTGGATGGGCGGTTTCAAGGTCTGCGCCGACATGGTCAAGGCTGCCGTCGAGGCCACGGGCGTTACCGTTCCCGTCGCCCTTCACCTCGATCACGGTTCTTACGAAGACTGCTTCAAGTGCATCGAGGCCGGCTTCACGTCCATCATGTATGACGGCTCTCACGAGGAGACCTTCCAGCTTAACCTCGACCGCACCAAGGAGCTCGTTGAGCTTGCCCACTCCAAGGGCATGTCCATCGAGGCCGAGGTCGGTGGCATCGGCGGCACCGAGGACGGCGTGACCTCCAGCGGCGAGCTCGCTGATCCTGCTGAGTGCAAGCAGATCGCTGACCTGGGCGTCGACTTCCTCGCCTGCGGCATCGGCAACATCCACGGCGTGTACCCCGCCGACTGGGCTGGTCTTTCCTTCGAGCGTCTGGGCGAGATTAAGGCCCAGACCGGTGACCTGCCCCTCGTTCTGCACGGTGGCACCGGCATCCCCGAGGATCAGATCAAGAAGGCCATCTCCCTGGGCATCTCCAAGATCAACGTCAACACTGACCTGCAGCTCGTCTTCGCCAAGGGCGTCCGCGAGTACATCGAGGCTGGCAAGGATCAGCAGGGCAAGGGCTTTGACCCCCGCAAGCTCCTCAAGCCTGGTCGCGACAACATCGTTGCCCGCACCAAGGAGCTCATGGAGGAGTTTGGCTCCGTCAACAAGGCGTAAGTAGCGGTTTAACTTCCCGCCGGAGGCCCCGTTTCCCCTACGCTGTTTCCCTCGCGCTCACCTGGCTTTGCCAGAAGTCGCGCGACGGAATCAGCTCCGGGGAAACGGGGCCTCCTTTGTTAACTCGCTACAGGGTTACTGGGCTGAATTAAAATGGCTACTGGCTTCGCCAGAAGTCGCGCCAAGGAAACGGTTCCGGGGGACGGGGCTTCCTTCGTTTAACGCCGCAGGCTTACAAGTCTGAATTCATTTTTAGAGGTACCGTTTATCGGTGTTGAGAGCTCCTTTATTGGGGCTTTCTTTTTTATCTCGCTACAATGTGCTTCAAGAGTTCTAATGACTTGGAGTTTGGTATGGCTGTTATTGATGTACTGCCTTCGGATGAGAAGGTTATTGACGAGGGCCCTGTTGGTTGCTCTGTCGATGTTTGCTGTGATGATTTTCGCCATCTCGATATTGGGCTAACGCCTGAGATTCTTCGTCTTAAGGATGCCGGATATTTGACGCAGGCTGTTGCTGCCTGCGATCGCCTTTTGGAGCAGAACCCTGAGCCTTCGCTGGCTGCTTGTGTTCGTGCAGAGCGGTATCGCATGCTCGAGACGCCGCTTCATTTTTCGGTGTCGCGTGATCGGGCCATTGCGATGATTCGCGAGGAGTGGCCTGAGTTTACCGAAGAGCAGTTCGATGACCTGATTAATCGTAAGCGTATTGACTGGCGCTTTATCGATGGCGAGCTGTTTGTTCTCGATAACTTCCTCGATTCACTTCGCGTGTACCCCAAGGAGGTCCCGGGTCTGCGTCCCGATTCTACGGATGGAATTGCGCTGCGCAACCAGATGCTCGAGGAGATGGAGTCGCGGGGCGGGCTGTCTCGCGCCATCACGCTTAAGGCATGCGTGTCTGTCCCCGGTGCTTTGGAGGGAGAGACTGTTCGCGCGTGGCTTCCCGTTGCCGCCGCCTGCCGCCAGCAATCTCAGGTCGAGATGCTTGATATGACGCCGGAGGGGGCCGTTGCTCCTGCGAGCGCCTCGGCGCGTACTGCCTCGTGGGTCTCCTTGACTGATCGCTCGTTCTCAGTGACCTATCGCTATCAAATCGATGCCGCTTATCGCGATATCTATGGGGGTGCGCTTCCGGCGCATCCGTGTATGGACGCGCCGCTGCCCGAGGACACCTCCGAGGACCGTCCGCACATTGAGTTCACGCCATATTTACAACAACTGACCGAACATGTCGTTGACGGGCTCGAGGATCCGCTCGATCGCGCCCGTGCTATCTATGATTACCTGACACAGCATATCGACTATCGCTATCAGCCACCGTACCTGCTTTTGGGATCTATTGCCGACGACTGCGCACACTCGCTCCGCGGCGATTGCGGCGTTATGGCGCTCACGTTTATCACCATGTGCCGCATCGCGGGCGTTCCTGCCCGTTGGCAGAGCGGCCTGTATGTTGCGCCCGATTCGGTGGGACCGCACGACTGGGCCGAGTTCTATACACCCCAGACCGGTTGGCTTAACGCCGACGTATCGTTTGGTTCCTCCGCACGCAGGATGGGGGAGGAGTGGCGTCGTCGTCACTACTTTGGCAATCTCGACCCGTGGCGTATGGTGGCCAACGATCGATTCCAGGCTGAGTTTGTGCCTGCTTTCGACGGCATGCGCGAGGATCCCTACGACAACCAGATGGGCGAAGCCTCGGTTAACGGACGCGGGTGCCGCCAGCGTGAGATGCTCCGTTCGGTCGAACTCATCGAAATGCTCGAAGTTCCATTTTCGGACTAATCAACAGAAAGCTGTGATAAACTAACTCACGCATTACGTGCCCGAGTGGCGGAATTGGCAGACGCAGTGGACTCAAAATCCACCGTTGGCAACAACGTGCGAGTTCGAGTCTCGCCTCGGGCACCATACATGCACCTGCGCTTCAAGGGGGTTGCGGCCCCCTTTTTCGTGTACGTAATGTGATAACGCGCGGTACGTGTTATTATTCGCAAGGCGTTGTTCCCGCAATGCCCTAAAGAGGAACCTGAGGGTTCCCACCTTTTGGCGCCAATGAGCAGCTGACTGGTCATACAACTTAGATTCCCTTCCTCATACCGAGGATGTCTATGTGTACGACCTGGTTGCAAAGAAGCGCCGGGTTATTTTTTTATGAATGGAGGTAGGGAAAATAGCTAAGTCTGATGACACCCGCATCAACGACGAGATCACTGCATCTTCGTGCCGTTTGATTGGCGTCGATGGCTCTCAGCTCGGCCTGTTCGCCATCCGCGATGCCCAGCGCGTCGCCGACGATCAGGGTCTCGACCTGGTCGAGATCGCTCCCAACGCGGAGCCGCCGGTCTGCAAGGTCATGGACTACGGTAAGTTCAAGTACCAGCAGGCCATGAAGGCCAAGGCCGCTCGTAAGAACCAGTCCAAGGTCGAGGTCAAGGAAATGAAGTTCCGACCCAAGATCGACGTTGGCGACTACGAGACCAAGAAGGGCCACGTTCTGCGTTTCCTCAAGAAGGGCGCACGCGTTAAGATCACCATCATGTTCCGCGGCCGTGAGATGGCTCACCCGGAGCAGGGTCTTAACGTTCTCGAGCGTCTCGCCGAGGATCTCAAGCCTTACGCTACGGTCGAGTCCAAGCCTAAGATGGAAGGCCGTAACATGCTTATGCTGCTCGCCCCGATTAAGGGCGCCTTCGATGAGGATAAAGCGGCAAGCGATACCAAGTAACTAGTGTTCTGTAACCGATTAAGGAGTATTTCATGCCTAAGATGAAGTCCCACAGCGGCACCAAGAAGCGTTTCCGCAAGACTGGTACCGGCAAGCTTATGCGCGCCAAGGCTTTCAAGAGCCACATCCTGAGCAAGAAGTCCACCAAGCGTAAGCGTGGCTTCCGTCAGGAGACCGAGATTGCCGCTGCCGACCGCAAGGTCATCAAGTCGCGTCTCGCCTAAGTTCGCGTTCCCATTTTTCGTTTTACCGTCTAGGAGTTGATAGAACATGGCACGTATTAAGCGCGCTGTTGCCGCCAAGAAGAAGCGCCGTACCGTTATGCACCGTGCGAAGGGTTACTACGGTGCCGCTTCGCGTACTTACAAGCATGCTAAAGAGCAGGTCCAGCACTCCCTGCAGTATCAGTATCGTGATCGCCGCAACAAGAAGCGCGAGATCCGCTCTCTCTGGATCACCCGTATCAACGCTGCTGCTCGCCTGAACGACATCTCTTACTCTCAGTTCATGCACGGCCTGAAGGTTGCCGGCATCGAGCTCGACCGCAAGGTCCTGGCTCAAATGGCTTACGAGGACATCGAGTCCTTCAACGAGCTGGCTACCATCGCCAAGAAGGCTCTCGAGGCCTAATTGATTCTCTTGAATCGCTAGGGGAGTGTCGCGCTGTGCGCGGCGCTCCCTCTTTTTATCTAAAGCGCTGGTTTATTTAGCAAAAGCGCGGGTAGATAGACAGTTACAGGTGACCGATCTTTATATATCTCTAAACCGAAGGGTCATCATCTGATACGTGCAGTATTTCTGCACCAGCCTTTCTATTTCTTATATAGGAAGCGATACATTGTGTAGGACTTGTGAAGAGTTGAATTGACGTCCCACATCGCTTCGCGGTCTGGCAATATATCTCCTTGCCGCGCGGCCCGGTCGGACCGGAT